>NZ_AZRJ01000014.1:0-159216 GCF_002895495.1 Petrotoga sp. HWHPT.55.6.3
GGGCGAAGGGGCGCTATATAATTAGATTTTAAAAGCAATATATTATAATGAAATCATCGGAGGAAACAAATGAAAAAGTTTCACATCGTAAAATTAGGGTGTCCAAAAAATGATGCAGATATGGAAATATTCAAAGGGTTGCTCCAAAGCAAGGGGTATAAATACGTGAGTAATCCTCAAATTGCTGATTATATATTCATAGATACATGTGGGTTCATCGAAGAAGCTAAAAAAGAAAGCATCGAAGCTATATTTGAATATGCCTCCTTAAAAGATAATAACAAAAACCTAAAAGTTATACCAATAGGTTGTCTAACTCAAAGATATTTCGACGATATTCTTAAAGACATCCCTGAGATTGATGGATTATACGGTGTGTTATCTCCAAAAACCATAGTTGAAAAAATTGAAAATGGAGAATATTTTTTTAAAAGGGAGATTCCTGAAACTTTGTACGATTGTAAAATTAGAGCGATTCCAGACTCACATTACGCATACGTAAAAATTGGGGACGGATGTAGTAGAAATTGTGCCTTTTGCTCTATACCCACCTTCAAAGGGAAACCAAAAAGTAGAAGTATCGAAGAAATAAACGAAGAAGTTGAATTTTTGGTATCCAAAGGTGTAAAAGAAATCATTCTCGTATCCCAAGACAATACCTTGTACGGCATAGACAATTACCAAAAGCAGGCACTACCAGATTTACTAGACAAACTTAACACTATAAAAGGAAAATTTTGGATCAGGGTGATGTACTTACATCCGGATTTCTTAAGTGAAGACATTATAGAAAGCATACATAGAAATGAAAAAGTATTAAACTATTTCGATGTTCCAATTCAACATATCTCTGATAAAATTTTGCAAAGTATGGGTAGACATAAAAAAAGAAATGAATTAATTAAACTATTTGAGAAAATCAGAAAAGAACCTTCCGTCATAAGAACCACGTTAATGGTAGGATTCCCTGGAGAAAAAACTGAGGATTTTGAAGAATTAGTAGATTTTGTAAAAGAGATAAAATTTGAAAGAATGGGCAGTTTTAAGTTCTCAAAAGAAGAAAACACCAAGTCATTCACATTACCAGAACAAATTGATGAACAAATAAAAAAACAAAGGCAAAATGAACTAATGACTGTTCAAAGTGAAATTTCTAAAAACATCATGGAAAAATATATAGGTGAAACTTTAGAAGTTCTTTTGGAAGAAAAAGAAGACAACGTTTATGTTGGAAGAAGCTATTTAGACGCTCCAGAGATTGATGGGAATGTATATATAAAAAATTTTGGTGACAAAGAACTAACTTTTGGGAATTTTGTCAAGGTGACAATTACTGGTTCATACGAATATGATCTGGAAGGAGCAATAGTTGAATGAACATACCAAATTTATTGAGTTTTTCTAGGATAATATTAGCCATTCCAATATTCATCCTAACTGTCTTTGGAGAACAGTTTTATACCGCAGCCTTGGTTTTGTTTATTATAGCTTCCTTAACCGATTGGTTAGACGGTTATGTCGCCAGAAAGACTGGTCAGGTTACCGATATCGGCAAATTTTTTGATCAAATATCTGACAAAATACTTATAAACTCGGTTTTTATTGCGATGTTAGGCGTTGGGGTTTTGCCTGCTTGGTTTGTTGCAATAATTGTATCAAGAGACACCTTTGTCAGCGGTTTAAGGATGGCAGCTGCAAATAAAAACATCGTTGTCCCTGCTGATAAGTTTGGTAAACTAAAAACCGTCTTAGAAATCGCTTTAATTATTGTAATATATTTGATGCTATGGAATTTTCTAATTACTACTTTGATCTATTTGACCGTTATAATCAGTCTATTATCGGGAGTTAATTATACTGTCAAAACCGCCAAACAATTCTAAAAAAGAAAGGAGTCCTAGTATATGACACAGCTAAAAAATGTAAATAACCACAATACCGACAAATTAAGATCCTTCATCGCCATCGAAACTAATGAAAAATTAGAAGGGTTGTTGACTGATTTAATCGAAAGGTTTCAAAGGATGGGATTTAAAGCAAATTGGACAAATGCAAAAAATGTCCATTTAACCTTGTTTTTCCTTGGGGATCAAAAGATGGAAAAGATAGCTCAATTAGCTTACAAAATTGGCGAAAGAGTATCCGGATTTCCCACTTTTCATTTTAATATCCACAAGATGGGCTTCTTTGAAAATGATTCTCAGCCAAAGGTCTTATGGCTGGGAATAGAAGAAGACAATACCTTAATCGGTTTGTACGAAGAAATAAAGAAGGTACTAAAGATTTCAGAATTAGAGGTTAAAGATACCAATTTTTTACCTCATATTACAGTCGGAAGAGTTAAATCGTTCCCTAACCACTGGAAAGAACTAATTAATTCTGTCACTTTTGATCAAATCCAAGTATACGTAAATTCTATCGGAATATACTCTTCTGAACTCACAAGAAAAGGTCCAATATATAAAAAACTTTACACTATCGACTTTGAAGGAGGCGTCATCATTAATGGCTAAAAATGATTCTAAAGACGCAAATAAAGAAGAATTGTTAGAAAAGCTTGTTAAAGAGTTAGAAAAAAATCATGGAACAGGATCAGTCATGTTAATGGGTAAGGGATTGGATAATAGCAATCTAGCCGTTGTCCCAAGTGGATGTTTATCGCTGGATATAGCTTTAGGAGTTGGTGGATATCCAAGAGGAAGAATTATAGAAATATACGGAAACGAATCATCAGGTAAAACTACTCTCGCTCTTCATTCCTTAGCAGAAGTTCAAAAATTGAATGGGATAGTGGCTTTTGTTGATGCCGAACATGCTTTAGATGTTGAATATGCAAGAAAGTTAGGTGTAGATGTCGACAAATTGATAGTTTCTCAACCGGATTATGGTGAACAAGCTCTTGAAATTGTAGACTCGCTGGTAAGATCTAACATAGTAGACCTAATTGTAGTAGACTCTGTAGCAGCTTTGGTACCGAAAGCAGAAATAGAAGGAGCTATGGGAGATTCTCACATGGGACTTCAGGCAAGGTTGATGTCTCAAGCTCTAAGAAAACTAGCTGGAAGTATAAACAAATCCAAATCTATAGTAATATTTATAAACCAGGTAAGGATGAAAATAGGGGTAGTGTATGGTAACCCAGAAACTACCACTGGAGGAATTGCACTAAAATTTTATGCTACTATAAGGGTAGAAGTAAGAAAGGGCAATCCAATAAGAGAAGGAAAAGATCAGATAGGGAATGAAACAACCTTAAAAGTCGTAAAAAATAAAGTTGCGCCGCCATTTAAACAAGCAAATGTAGACATGATCTTTGGACGAGGTATCCCAAAAGAAAATGACATCTTTAACATAGCGGTAGAGGAAGAATTAATTCAAAGAAAAGGTGCTTGGTTCTCTTTTATCAACGAAAATGGTGAAGAAATTAGTTTAGGACAGGGTAAAACCAATTCAGTTAGTTATCTCATAGAAAATCCTGACATACTTGATTATTTAGAATATACGATTCGTAAGAAACACAATTTAATTATTCCAGATTATTTGATAGAAAAGTTCGAGTCTAATTCATCAAAAGGGAAAAAAGTAAAAAGTGAAGAATTACAAGAAAATTGATCCAAAAGATGAGAAAGCAGCCGAAAAATCTGCGTTGAATTTAATAAAGTACCGTGCCAGGTCAGAAAAAGAGCTCTTAAGCCGTCTAAAAGAAAAAGGCTTTGATGAAGAAGTTATTGCTAAAGTAGTAGAAAAATGCAAGAAGAGCGGTTTGATAGATGATAAACTTTTTGCATATTTATATGCATATGACAAGTTAACTTTAGACAATAAAGGTCCCATGTTTATACAGTATGAATTAAAACGGTTGGGAGTAGATGAAAGATTAATTCTCGAGGCTCTCGAAAAAGTAAAAAGCGAAGTAGATATAAATACAATTGCTTTAGAATTGGCAAAAAATTATTATGAAAAAACACAAGACACTCTCAAAACTAAAGCTTACTTGTATAGAAGAGGTTTTGAGCCAGACATTATAAACTGTGTTATTGAAGACTTAAGAGGTGATTAAAATTGGAAATTCTGGTATATATAATTATAGGCATAGCTATATTTATCTTATCTCTGCTTGTTGGAATTAATATTGGAAATAGAAGGATGATCTCCACACTAGCAACCAAAAAAGAAGAATTGGAAGTTGAAATAAAAAACAAACAAAAAGAAATAGAAAAGATGTTAAAAAATGCAGAAGAAGAAGCTAAGGCATTAAAACAAAAAGAATTACTTGAGGCAAAAGAAGAGATACATAGGCTCAGGCAAGAATTTGATTCAGAAGCAAAGCAACAAAGAGAAGAACTTAAAGCCAATGAAGAGAGATTAATTAGAAAAGAAGAAAGCTTAGCAAAAAAAGAAGAGAATTTAGAAAAACTAAAAGAAAAATTGGAAGTCCAGCATGAAAACGTCTTGAAATTGGAGAAAGAATTAGAAACTAAATTAAATGAAATTGCAAAAATGACCGAAGAAGAAGCACGTCAAGTAGTAATAAACGAAGCAAGGGATAAATATGAAAGAGAAATTGCCCAAAAGTTCAAAGAAATAAAAGATCATTACGAAGAAGAATCAAAAAAATACGCCAGATGGGTTATCACTACTGCTATTCAAAGATATGCATCAGATGTCACCAACGAAATAACAACCTCAACCGTAGCTTTGCCCACAGATGACATGAAAGGAAGAATAATAGGTAGAGAGGGAAGAAACATCAGAACTTTTGAAAAACTCACAGGTACCGATTTGATAATTGATGATACCCCAGAGATAGTTGTAATCTCATCGTTCAACCCATTACGAAGAGAAATAGCAAAAAGAACACTTGAAATGCTTGTAGCCGATGGAAGAATACATCCTGCTAGAATAGAAGAGCTCTATGAGAAATCAAAAAATGAAATCCAAGAATACATAAAAGAAGTAGGAAAAGAAGCGGTAATGCGAGTAGGTATAAAACAGCCGAACATTGAAATAATCAAACTTCTAGGTAGATTAAAATTTAGAACCAGTTATGGACAAGATGTGTTAGAGCATTCAATAGAAGTATCACAATTTGCTGGAATGATGGCAAGCGAATTAGGATTGAATGTTGAACTAGCTAAAAGAGCGGCTTTATTCCATGATTTAGGAAAAGCTGTTGATCATGAAGTTGAAGGATCACATGCTATTGTTGGAGGGCAAATTGCTAAGAGATACGGAGAAAAATTAGAAGTAGTTAACGCGATACAGTATCACCATAACGAAGTTGACCCAATGACACCCGAAGCTGTTTTAGTTGCTGCAAGTGATGCGTTATCGGCATCCAGACCTGGTGCACGTAAAGAAACTCTGGAAAATTACATTCGAAGAATCGAGCAACTTGAGGAGATCGCAAAATCATTCAGATACGTTGATAAAGCTTATGCAATACAAGCAGGAAGAGAATTGAGAATAATAGTTCAACCAGATAAAGTTGAAGATGAAATCGCAGAAAAATTGGCACACGATATATCTGTTCAAATAGAGGAAAAGGTTCAATATCCTGGTGTAATCAAAGTAACCGTAATTAGAGAAAAAAGAAGCATATCTTATGCAAGTTAGAAATCTTAGACGCCCTTTAAAGTTAAAGGGCGTTTTTTTCAAAACTTTATGTAGCTACCAGTTTTTCCTGGTATTACCTCGATTTTTGATTTAATTCTTTCTTTCAATTCACTTACATGAGATATTATACCCACCATTCTTCCAGAGCTGTTTAGCTCTGTTAATACTTCAATTGCACTATCAAGAGAGTTTGTATCAAGGCTGCCGAATCCTTCGTCTATGAAAATCGTATCTAAAGAAATACCACCAGCTTCGCTTTGCACCACATCGGCTAATCCTAAAGCAAGAGCTAGTGCAGCTTTAAAACTTTCTCCTCCTGAAAGTGTTTTTATTTCTCTTTCTTTTCCAGTGTAGATATCAAAAACCATGATTTCTAAACCTTCGCTCTTTCTTGCATCAAGTACTTTAGAAGATCTATGCAAATGATATCTCCCATCTGTTAATTTGTTTAATCTTAGATTCGCCTGAGCTAATATTTCTTCAAAATAATATGCTAGTACATATTTACTAAGGCTGATTCTTGTGTTGTTGTCACCTTTACTGACATCTCTTAAGTTCTTTATAATTGAGTATTCTTTTTCTTGTTTTTCTATCTCTTTTATGACAGTTTCTAAATTAGTTTTTGTGCCTTTAAGATGCTTTATTTCATATTCTAAATTTGTTTCATTTTTGATTAATTCTTCAATTTCCTTTTGTAATTGATCTATTTCATTTGCTATAGGAGTTTCATCAGTTTTTTTTAGGTTTTTAGTGGATTCTTCTAAATCGATGAGAAGAGTCTGCTTATTCTTTAATTCTTCTTTATATTTTTGAACTTCATCTTCTAAACTTTCTATTAAGTTAATTTGTTCTTTTATTCTTTGATATTCTTGTTGGTTCTTAAATCCCATTTTTCCTACCATTTGATCGAATTTTTGTTCAGCATTTTTTACTTGGTCGTCTAATTTAGTTATGTCTTCGGTTAATGTTTTTATTGTTCCTTTTGAAGAGTTTATTATTTCTGAGATTCTGTTAGCTTCTTCTCTTTTTTGTTCGTAAGTAGTTTTGATATTATGGATAAATTTTCTTTTTTCTTGTATCTCGCTTTTTATTTCATTTTCAGTTTTGTTCTCTAATTGTTCTTTGAGATTTGTGATTTTAGTTTCTAGTTCTATAATTTTTGATCTCGATTCATCAATAATTTTTCTCAAATTTTCTCTTGGTTCTTCTAGCTCTTTAATTTCTTCTTTGATCTTTTTATTATCGTTTTTTAGGGATTTGACTTTATTGTATATTTTTATTTTTTGGCCATATTCTTGTTTTTGTTGGTTTAATCTATCTTCGAGTATTTTTATTAAATTTTGTATATGAGTGTATATATACTCGCTTTCTTGGGGGATTTGTAGTTCTTCACAGATTCTTTTGTATTCCGATTTAAATAAAGATACCTCTTGTGAATATTTGTTTGATACATCTTCGTAATTTCTTAGTATCATTGCCTTTTCTTTCTCTTTTTCATTTAATTTTTGATTGATTTCCTCTAGTTCTTTTTCTGTTATTAATTTTCCACTACTTTTGGCAGGAGAAGGGTGAACAAGAGATCCACAAACGGGACACGGTTCTCCTTCTTTTAAAGTAGTTGCAAGATGATATGCATGTGATTTTATAAAATCGGTAGTCTTTTTATTTTGTTCTTCCCTTAAGTTCTGGATTTCTATCTCTATTTCTTCTTTTTGCTTCTTTACTTTTTTATAATCTTTGTGTAAGAGTGCCAATTCTGAGTAGTTTTTGGATAATTCGTTGGCTGCATTTAATAATTTTTCAGTTGTACTAATTTCGTTTTTAAGTATTTCAACGTTTATATCTTCGTTTTCTGATATATATTTTTCATTTTGTTCCAATTTTCCTTGAGTTTCCGAAAGTTCCTTGTCCTTTTCTTGGCTTTCTTTAACCTTTTCATCCAAGAGTTTCTTTTTGGTATTGTATTCTTTTATTAAGTTTTTGTACTCAACGTATTTATCTAATTTTTGATTGAGATCTTCAATTTCTTTTTCAACTGCGGATATCTTTTGATATTGCTTTTCAATTTCTGGTAATTTTTCGTCTATTCGTTGCTTTTCTTCCATACTTTTATCTAATATATCTTGTTGATCTTTGAGTTGGTTCTTTTTATCGTTTAATTCTTTCAAATACTCTACGTATCTTTCTTCGTATGGAAGTATCTCTTTTGCCTTTTTTAACCTGTTAAGGAGTTCTTCTCTTTCTTGGATATACTTGGAATTTTGTTGGAGTTCTTCAATCTCTTTTTTAAGGGTCTCTTTCTTTTCGATTAGTTCATTGGTTTTTTTTATCTTTTCAAGATTTGTATTTAGTTTTTGCAGTTTGTCTTGTTTTTGAGATTTTTGTTTTTCGGTTTCTTCTTTTGAAGTTTCCCTTTTCTTAATTTCCTTTGTTAATTGATCGATTAGATTTTCAGGATCGATATTTTCTTCTTTCAACAATTGTTTGTATTCTTCTGATTCAAGGTTTATTGTTTCTAATATGTTTCTGACTTTTTGTTGTTGTTCTTTTAATCCTTTTTCTATATTTTTAAAAATCTCGTCTATTTTTTGTTCGAAGCGCTCATATATACTTATGTCAAATATCTTCTTAAAGATCTCCGCTCTTTCATTTGAATTGGCTGTTATAAACTTTCTGAATTCTCCTTGGGGAATCATCACTATTTGCTTGAATTGTTCATAGTTAAGGCCTAAATATTCTTCTACCTTACTATTTACTTTTTTAACCCCAGTTTCGTGTAATATCAATTCACCATTTTGATATATTTTTATACTAGCTTGACTGTTTTGCTTTGTGGTACCCTCACCATCTTTTTTGGATCTTTCGTAAGAAGGGGTTCTTGAGACTTCGATTATTTTATCTTTAAATTGAAATTCAAATTCCACGTATGTGTCGGTGTTTTCATCTGCAAAATGAGACCTGGCTATCGCATCTCCTCTTTCATCCATCGAACCATTTCCGTATAAGGCATAACAGATAGCGTCGAAAATAGTAGTTTTTCCTGCACCTGTTGGACCTGTAATTAAGAATAAAGTATCGTTTCTTAATTTGTTAAAATCTATTTCTTGCTCTTCCAAAAAAGGTCCAAATGCCTGGAATTTTAATTTTATTGGTTTCATATATCATCACCGCTTGTTTTTTGTAGCCCGTTGAAAATGCTTGTCACTATCTGTTTTTCTTCAAAAGAGAGTTCTTGGTTTTTGACTTCTTGGTAAAACAATTTGAAAAGATCCACTGGCGATATTTTCCTTATATTATAATCCCTTGTTTTTATTTCATCGTTTGTTTTTAAATTGGGGAAATCAAGGGATAGAACATTTGGGAATTTTGCTCTCAATTTGTTTATAGCGTCATAAACGGGTTTGGTGTTTTCTAATATGATTTGAAGATAATCTTCTGAACTCTCCATTTTCATTATGTCATCAAATGATCCTCTTATTATTTTCATATCTTTAGCGGTCTTAAAGCTCAATTTTTCAACTTTTATATTTCCCTTTTCTTTCATTTCTACTAAGTTCATTCCTTTTATATGGTCTGCTTCACTGAAGGAGTACTTTAAAAGAGAACCGGAATAATAAATATTTTTGATCTTTTGAGGTCTGTGAAGATGTCCAAGGGCAACGTAATCAAATTTTTCAAAGATATCTGGATCCACATATTCACTTCCTCCAATTGTCAGAGGTCTTTCGGATTCACTATTCAATCCACCCTTTATGTATTCGTGGGCTATTAATACGTTCCTTTCATCTTCATCCAAATCGATACTGTCTAAGTAGTGCTTTAAAAGCTGGGTTTTATCCTCAAAATTTGTCTCGAATATATCACCGGCTTTTTGAGAATCAACGTATGGAAGCATAAAAAAATTAACGGGACCATACTCGTCATTAAAGGTGATTTTTTTAACTTCTTTTTTCAAAGTACCTTCGATATGAAGATTCATATTAGAGAGTATACCATTCAAGAACTCAAGTCTCTCATCGCTATCGTGATTTCCTGAGATTATGAGTGTGGGAATTTTTAATCCGAGTACAATTTTGGAGAGTACTTCGTTCAGTAGATTAACTGCCTCTGATGGAGGAATGCCTCTATCGTATAAATCTCCTGCTATCAATAATACATCCGGTGGAGTTTTGGATAAATATGCCAAAAAGTTATCTAAAATATATTTTTGATCCAAAGTCATATAGTTGGAATATATTATCTTTCCAAGATGCCAATCCGCAGTATGAACAAATTTCATAATAGCTTCCTCCAAATTCTAAAAAAGGGATGCAAGTTGCATCCCTTATCTTTCAACTTTTTTTAATACAATGGTTCTACATCCATATGTTCCCAATAATCTTTGGATAATTTTTGATAGAGCGTATAAATTCTATCTCTATGTTCTTTTTCCCATTCTGCTAGATGATTCAATATCTTTTTCAACTCTTCATCTTCAACACTTTCAGCAGCTTTGTTATAGAAATTCATGAAATCTTCTTCGATAAGATACGCCATTCTTAATACAGGAATATCGGATTTTACTGCTGTAAAATCACCCTGGTAAGCTATTTCTTGGGTAGCTCTTTTGGAAAAAGATTTGCCCACATCAGTGGGTTGTGAGAAATGTCCATAATCATGACTTTTTACATCTTTTATTAGGCTACTTATATAATCTGCGTGACCTTTCTCCATGCTGCTTAAATCTTCAAAGGTTTCCTTAACTTGTTTAATTTTTACTGTTTTTGCTTTTGATTCGTAAAATTGCATTCCTTCTAATTCCTTAGATAAAGAATATTCTAATATACCAAGAGCCTTTTTTTCATTCAAAGAAAACACCTCCAACTATTTGTTTTATATTGCCTATAGAAACTTTAACATTTGATTTAGAAACCCTTTGCCACACAACCAACAGTCAACTATTTTGAATATTCTACATAAATGTAAGGTAAAAGAATAAATTCTAAAATAATTGATAAGTAAAGTCCAACAACAGGTATCATTCCCAAAAGAAAAATAACAAGTAAAAGCAGAAATATTTGTAAGAAGTTTTCTCCGTTAAAAACGAAAGAAAAACTCCTTTTTAGAGAATCGGTAACCGAAAGCTTGTCAACCACCAATGCAGACGGAGAAAAAATTAAGAAAAGGGCTAATATTAAACCCGGGATAACATAAGCTAAAGTTCCAAGAGATATAAGAAAACCTACCACAATAGAAAGCACGATTATATCTAATAGAAGTTGATTAACTTGAGAGAAACTATTTTTAAGATCAATTTTTTCCCCTTTTTTATATTGATCAAATAATATAGCGATCCAAGCGATTAAGAACATTGTACTTATACCTATAACAATAGAAGATAAAAAATTAGCAATGGGTCCTATAAATCTTATAGCATCGAAAAGTAAAGTAAGTATAATCCCTATAAAGACTGGTATGAGAATGATTGGATTTTTACCGACTATTTTAAACGGTTCGGTAAAAACATCACCTAGTTTTATTCTCATGCATATTCCCCCCTCTAATTTTTAAGACACTCATGTGACTTTTTCTCCTTCCAAACATCTATTTTTTTCAAATTGCAAAGTAGTATGATCGATTTCAAAATCTTCTTTTAAAACTTTGTTTAATTTATCTATGCAATTATCTAAATCATAATTATTTTGGTCCAAACTTTCTTGAAGTCTTATATGAGCTTCCATGTATTTGTCTTTTCCGTCGGTTGTCCAAATGTGGATATGGTGAACATCTTTTACGAAATCAAACTTCTCCAATTTTGCTTTTATTTTTTCAATTTCAATATCCGTTGGAGTTCCTTGTAGTAATATATTTACAGTGTTCTTAAGTAGTGGTACACTTTCTACAAATATATACCCGCTTATCATAAGAGTGAATATAGCATCAACGATATAAAGTTTTTGATAAATGATCAAAAATGCCCCAATGATAACGAATATAGACGAAAAGGTATCACTAAGGATATGAACAAAAGTAGCTCTGACATTTAGATTTGTTTTTGAACCAGAATGCAGTAAATATGCAGTTGCTAAATTACCTGCTAAACCAATGAAAGCAACTATTAACATAATGTTACCTTGTATGATCGATGGATTTGATAATTTATTTATACCTTCAATAAGTAAATAAACAGCAATAACCATTAATATTTCTGTATTTACAAAAGCGGCAAGTGTCTCCACCCTTTTATAGCCGTATGTCCTTTTTGAGTCTCGTTTCTTTTTTGACAAAACTCTTGCTATATAACTTATAAGAATTGCGGTAGTATCGTTAAGATTATGTATGGCATCGGATAATAAAGCTAAACTATTAGAAAAGATTCCACCTAATATCTCTGTTATAGTTATTCCAAAATTTAGTATAACTGAAAAAAGAAGTCTAAAATCTAGAGCCCTTTCTTTTTCTTCATGATTTAGATCCATAAAACCATCCTTTATTTTATTGGCAATTCACTTGAATCATAAACATAGATACCATTTTCATATTTTGAATATTTCCATTTCGGGAAAGTCCATTGATTTGAAATTACTTTTGCACCCGGCTTGAGTTCTTTTTTTAACTTGTTTTCTAATTCATTCATCGCAAAATCCACTTGAAAAACTGTTATAATATCGAATTTAGATAAATCCGCTTTCCAAAAGTTTTTCCAATGAATGAATGCCTTTCCTTTTAGCCCGGCTCTTCTAATATTTATCCTTGAAATCAAAACTAAAAAAGGATTTATCTCAAAACCATGAGCTTGTGCACCTTTTTCAGCAAAGGCTATAACAACACGGCCATCTCCCGATCCTAAATCTACCGATATCTCGTCCCCCTTTATTTCTGCTATGTCAACCATTTTTTTAACGTCTCTTTTTCTACTTGGATCAAAGATTGCACCCTTCAACGAAAAAGGAATTATCCAGAAAAAAAGTAAATATAATATTAATAAAGCTAAAATTGTAAAAAATATCCACATATTTTCTCCCTAGTTATGAATAGAATATATTGTGATCTTACCATCTTTTGTATTTTGTTACTTCTCGCAAGAAGGTCTTTCTTTTTTCTTTGTCGCTTTCTTTTTCTACATCTAACGGGGGATATCCGTCTATTACTCCTAATATACCTCTTCCCTGATCACTTTCAGCTACAATTATTTGTAAAGGGTTTGCTGTGGCAGCAAAAATATTGAGTACTTCTTGCACATTCAATAGTTGATTTTTTATGTTTATTGGGAACCCGTTTTTAATAATTAACACAAAGCAATGACCTGCTCCTATCTTTTGAGCGTTATCGATAGCTACTTTAATCAACTCATCATCGTTCCCATCGTATCTTACAAGGCGTGGACCAGACGCTTCGTTGAAAGCTAAGCCAAATTTTAAAGAAGGATTCGTTGTAACTATACTTTCATAGATATCTTCGACGGTTTTTATGAAATGCGATTGCCCCACTATTATATTCGTATCTTCGGGAATATCTAACTGTACAACATCGAGATTTAAATCCATCTTTCGCCTCCTGATTATTTTTTTTGAAATAGTATCTTTAGGAATTGCTAAAAATTTCTAAAAATCAATCTCTTTTATACAATCCTACAATTTCAGCTTTTTCTATTATATGCCCTTCCATAGCTTTCAATAAATCTTCTTTTGTGGTGTTTTGAGGTAAATCTAAAGTTGTATCTAATGCGTAAAGTTTAAAGTGGTAATGATGAACCCCATGCCCAACAGGAGGGCAAGGACCCATGTATCCAGTTTGCTGAGCACTGTTCTTCCCTTGATTTAATGTAAGAGGATGAGTTATTGAATATTCTTTTGGGATCCTTTCAGGAATCTCATCAACTAATTCAACGTTCCATGCCACCCAATGCACGAAGGTCCCCATCGGAGCATCTGGGTCATCCATTATCAACGCCAAAGATTTTGCTTTTTCTGGGATTCCTTCGATTAACAAAGTGGGGTTGATATTTCTACCCTCGCAGGTGTAAGTGCTTGGAATATAATCGTTATTTTTAAAAACTGGTGAGGAAATTTTTAAAGTCATACCAATATCCCTCCTTCAAACGATAATTTAAAAACAACTAACAACTTAAAAATTTACATTATAATTATACCATAAAAATACTACACTTCTGATGCCTTTATCCAAACTCTACTTTTATCAGTCATTTTCCTTTTCTAGTGAATCTATTTCTAAATTCGAAATTAACGTTTTGCGCTGGAAAAATCCCCTTGTTCACTCCACGAACCTCTTCAATTGAGTAAAATGCATTTGGATTGAATTCATTAACTATGTCTATAATCTTTTTTAAATCTTTCCTCCTAACCACGCTGTATATAATTTTCACAGGTCCTTTAGATCCTTTCGCATCTATACTAGTTACTCCAAAACCCTCTTTATTCAAATAATCTACTAAAGGTTGAGCTTCTTTATTGGTTATCACTCGCACTAAATTTGTTCCAATAGCTATTTTCTCTTCCAAAACCGTTCCTAGATAATTTCCAGTAGCAAATCCCAAGGCGTAGGCTATTGCATAAATAGGGTTATCCAAATTATTCATAACTTGTGAAATAGCTATAAGCCATATAGATACTTCAAAAAATCCTAATACCGATGCCCAAAACTTGATACCTTTCGAGATAAATATGATCCTTATAGTCATCAAACTTACATCACAAAGCCTCATGGCAAAAATTATAATGGGAAAAATCACCAGCGAAAAAAAGGTTGAATCCATAAAAGAAGAAACTTCCACTACATATTCACTCCTTTTAATATTGATTATTTTTTGTCATTCCAAAATATCTTATCATATTTAAGTGATATAATATAGAGATAAATAAATAAAATTAGGAGAGGAGAATTTCTTTTGCGAAAAATAGTTCTAATTTTTATATCTTTGGCCATCTTTAACTTGTTGTTTTCTTTAAACGTTGATTCATTGTTCAAGTCTGTAGAGTTATTAGACAACAAAGAAAACGTTGTGTCATTTTACTTCACTAACGATTCCGAGAGTAAAATTAATATACACATTAGTTCGCTTTCAGAGAATTCCCTTTTTGACGTGTCTTATCCAAGTGAAATTAGCTTGTTCCCATTCGAAACAAAAAAAGTTGATTTTTTAGTTAAAGGTTCTAAAACCTCACTAGGTACACATGTTCTTGCTTTTTCTGTAACAGCTGGGGATAATTTACCAGTCAAGCCAGAAGTTTCTAAAACTACCCTTCCAATTATTATAAAAGTTGTAGATATAAATACTTCGAATATGCAAATTTCTGTAAATATGTATTGTGATACCCCATTCCTTTCAAGCAAAGATAAATTAGGTACCTATTTCCCATTACAACTATACAACAATAGCGATTTGGAAGTTGAAGTTTGGGGAACTTTTTCTTTGTATAAATTAAATAACGAACAATTGATCTTTCAAAAATTCCTTTTTAAAGACCAATCTATAAATCTTTTGCCTCATACTAACAAAGAGGGTAATATTTTTATTGAAAAATATTTAGCTCCCGAAGAATACAAGATTAGAGCAGAGGTATACTACGGATATAAAGATTATTTTCAAGAAAAATACGTTTATGAGAAAGAATTCAAAATATCAGAGGACGTGAACAAAGAAAGGAACGTAGTTAACGTAAATTCAGATCCAAATCAAATTTATATAAAAATACCTAAAGAAATGAGCCCTAGGGAGTATATAACCAATCCTATAGAATTATTTGTGGATGTAGTTAATAATGATTTTTTAGATATGAGCGTTTTTTTGGATTTTGAATCGGAAGGTGACGAACAAAACCCTTATAATAGAAAAACAAACGATAAATATTTATCTATAACACCTAAGGAATTATCAATAACCAAATACCAAAGAATGGAAACAAAGCTAATAGCAGATTATCGAAGATCAAATTTAGTCGAATTAACCGGTGAATATTACACTAACTTAACTCTAATTGGAGAAAGTAACGATGGAACAACAACGATTCAGAGTAAAATCAATATTCCATTGACAATAGATTTTGGAGATAATGTATATAACTCAGAATCAAAAGTATACATTGAAGAGAACAATATTTTAAGCGACTTTTATAACAACATAACAATCAATTTTGAAATAGAAAATACTGGTAACTCATCTGTTAACTATGATATCTACATGAGAAAATGGAATTCTGTTACCAACAATCAGGTAGGAAACGAAATTATCTTAAAATCCAACCAATTACTATTACCTGAACAAACTGATGAATTGACAGAGAAATTAGTTACTGAATTAGGAGTGGATAAAATTCTTATAGAGATTGTTACAAGTAAGGGTACTGATCCCAATGCGATAATTAAAGTTGATAATTACTCACTAAATATAGATAGATAAAATAAAAAAGGTGGTTAAAAGTTGAAAAAAGTACTGCTATTAATTATTGTCGTCGTTTCAGCCTCTTTTTACTTTTCAAATATTCACTTAAGTTTTAACGAAACACCGCTTGAAGAGGCACTAGAAAAACTTGAGGAAGTTAGTGGAAGTATTATTTTAACAAAGGCAAATACTTCAGGAAAAATTACGAAAGAAATAAATACTTTAGATTTAGAAAGCGCTTTAGATATTCTCTTATATTCTACCGATTATGAATACAAAAAAGTAGGAAATAATTTATATTTAGTGGGAGATTTTGATTTAATAATTCAAGGATCTGTACAAAATGCAACAGAGATTAACTTCAAAAATCTGGAAATAACAAAAATATCAAATATTCTGATGCTTTTAAACCAAAGAGTTAGAAAGGTCCCAGACTCTAACTTTAATAGTATAATTGTGTTTGGTAAGGACGAATTGTCATCTCAAATTTTAAATTTTTTCAATTTCCTTGATACTAACGCAGGAGATAACAAAATAATCACCTATTCATCTTCACATAAAATCTCAAAAAAACTCTATGATTATTTAATCGGTTTAGAAAAAAGCTATGGCGACTTTCCACTTGCAAGCAAGGATGCTATCGGATTTTTAGAATCAAACTTTTCAATTCTTACGGATCTAGAAAAAGTCGAATTTTATGAGAACTCTGATGTAAATCAAGCAGATGTTAAGTTTAAAGAAAATATTAATAATTATTATTTGGTAGAAAAAGATGGGGAGTATATTGTTTTAGTTACTTCTAAGTTTAATCTAGAAAACCTAACAGTATATGAAAAAGCAAACAATGTCTCAAATCTAGAAACTACGATAGGAGTAAGTTATCAATTTGATTCTAACGAGATTATATCCAGTATTTCTTTGCAGTTCAACAAGTCTTACTTTAAAATCTCTTCCAACTTCAATAACAACTTTAAATTTACCTATAAAACAACCTTGAATGATAATGTAAGCATTGGAGCTATACTGAAAAATCAAGAAAATCTCATAAATGTATCTTTTCTACTCGACGATTACGAAGATTTCAATAATTTTGCTTTATACGGTATACTTCAGGTGAACAGTCAGATAGAAGATCTAAATAGTATTTTAGTAGATATAAACGAATTAAGCTACGATTTAGTGGCTGCAAA
Organism: Petrotoga sp. HWHPT.55.6.3; assembly: GCF_002895495.1. Taxonomy (NCBI): domain Bacteria; kingdom Thermotogati; phylum Thermotogota; class Thermotogae; order Petrotogales; family Petrotogaceae; genus Petrotoga; species Petrotoga sp. HWHPT.55.6.3. Next base: position 17,188 of record NZ_AZRJ01000014.1, read on the forward strand.
AATTTATAGCATTGGAGAAAAACAAACCTCTGAATTCTCTTTATATCCAGGATTTGGTCTCTCAATAAGTAAAGAAGATCAAGCATCTATATATCTTAATTTCGGATCTCAGTACACTTTCACTTTTCAACAAAGCAGTGTTTTGCTTTCGTACTTATACCATCAAAGCTTACACACTATCAGTTTATCAATTGAATTTTAACTAGGGGCACTATTAAAGTTTTTAAAGACATTAATTTTAATTTTGGGGAGGATTACAAATGTTTAGAATTCTAGTGGTAGAAGATGATAAAGCAATCTCAAGACTTTTAGAGTTGGAATTAACTCACGTCGGCTACAACGTAAAAATAGCAAAAGATGGAGATGAGGCTTTAAAATTCTATGAAAATTTTAAGCCTGATATAATATTATTGGATATAATGTTGCCTATAAGAGATGGATTTGAAGTTGCTGAGGCAATTAGAGACTATGACAGTGATATTGGAATAATAATGATCACAGCCAAAGGAGAGTTGGAAAGCAAGGTTAAAGGTTTAAAAAATGCCGATGATTATGTAGTTAAACCTTTTGAAATAGAAGAAATATTGGCAAGAATAGAGGCTTTGTTAAAAAGAATGGGGAAAACTAAAGAACTAATAAAAGTAGGAGACATTGAGATTTATCCTCAAAACATGGAAGTTCTTGTAAACAAAAAAAATGTTCATTTGAGCCTCACGGAATTTAACATACTAAAGTTACTGGCTATCAATAAAAATATAGTTGTCTCAAAAGAAAAAATCTTAGAAGAGATTTGGGGATACTACGATGAAGAGAACAACAACTTAGTTGAAGTATACATCAATTATTTAAGAAAAAAATTGAAAGATTCCACACAAAATATAGAAACTGTGCGAGGTGTTGGTTACGTTATTAGGGAGAAAGAAAGTAAAACATAGTGCAATTTTTAGACAAACAATAGTTTTTACAGCCATTACTATGAGTATAGTATTGACAATTGTTGGCATAGTGAGGATCGTTTTTGTACAATTCACACTTCAAAGTTACAACGACATGTATATTGCACAATTGAATGTAAGTGGACTGAATAGGGGAAATGCTAACAATCCTCAGGAACCTCTAGATTTGCTTTACCAAATTATGCAAGATTCAAGTGTATTGAGAAGAAGTTTATTATCAAACAGGATCGTCATTCTAGACGGACAGTTGATTTCAGACCCTTATGGTTTGATAAAGGAGAATTTCAAAATTCCTAGGTTACCGTATCTTTATGAATCTGATGGAATGTACTACATCTTTGCAGGTGTTCCTATATTTGGTTCATCTCTTTTAATAGTCGGCGGACCATCTCTTGAGCTAACAGCTCTTTTGAGAAACTTTGAAAAAGCCGTTTTTGTCATAATAACGACTGGTCTTTTTATATCACTATTGGTATCTTATTTTTTAGCAAAAAGCACACTAAAACCAGTAGTCAAAATGGCAGAACAAATATCTGAAATAGATGCCAATACCATAGATAAGAGGATATCAGAACAAAAATCACAAGAATTCGATATCTTCGCACAAAAATTAAATTCTATGTTGGATAGAATTGAAAATGCTTTTGAAATACAAAATCAATTTGTATCTGATGTTTCACATGAGCTAAGAACACCTTTAACTTCTATAAATGGTTACATTAAAATGCTTAAAAGATGGGGGAAAACCGATCCCAAAATTATGGAAGAATCGTTGAACAGTATAGAGTCATCAAGTGAATATTTAAGGGATCTAGTTGATAAACTTCTGCTTCTCACTAAGAACGATTACCAAATTAAAAAGGAAATTATAGATGTTAAAAATGTAGTAGAAGAAACTTTGAACCTTTTTAAATTAGAATTGAACGAATTCAATATAGATATACAAGGAAAAAGTTTTACAGTGAACAGCTCTAACGAATATCTCTCTTTAATCCTCAAAATTTTCATTGAAAACGCAATAAAATACTCATCAAATCAAAAAGAGATAACAATAAAATTAGACCCAGATCAAAAGAGCATAAGTATACAAGACCATGGTATCGGTATTGAACAAACTAAATTAAAAAATATCTTTGAAAGGTTCTACAAAGTGGACTCTTCTCGAAGCGATAAAGGCCATGGATTAGGATTATCAATAGCAAAAAAACTAGCTGATGCATTAGATATTGAATTAAAAGCTTATTCTGAATTAGGTAAAGGAAGCACTTTTACGTTGACTTTTTTGAGTCAGCTGTAAGATGGTCCGAATTATCTTATCTCACCTGAATAACGACGATGAGGCCGAATTATTCGTGATTAAGTTAAAAAATGTCTTAAAATTTTTGAATTATTGACTTTTTAATGTATAATAAACATAAAGGGGGCGAAATTATGCGAAGTATGACCGGTTATGGGAGATTAACAAAAAATATTGGCGATTATAGCTATAATGTAGAAATAAAATCTCTCAACTCCAAAAATCTAAACATCAACACTTCAATCTCACCTTTGTTTTCTCCATTAGAATTACATATTCAAAATCTTGTGAAAAAATACTTCAAAAGAGGAACCTTGCGAATTTCTGTAGATATAAAATTATTGAAAACAGACGACATAATCGATGTTGACTTAGGGCTAGCTAAAGCCTATTACAACGCCCTCAACAGTTTGATCAACGAACTGCATTTAGCAGATGATGTTAATTTAGAAGATCTGTTAAAATTTAAAGATATTGTTAAAATTTCCATTGATGAAAAAACTATCGATGATATTTGGGAAGGTGCGAAAGAAGTTTTAAAAGAGGTTATCGAAACCGTATTGAAATATCAAAAGGAAGAAGGGAAAGATCTAAAAGACTTTCTTGATGGCTATTTGACTGAACTTGAAGATATCATTATTAAAATAGAGGAAAATGCTCAGCAAATGAAAGAAAAATATAGAGAACAGTTAAAACACAACGTTAATTCTTTGATCAGTAATATAGATAGCATCGATGAAAATAGGTTAGAAATGGAAATAGTCTTATTAGCAGAAAGAGCCGACATTAGCGAAGAAATGGATAGATTAAAAAGTCACACTAGAAGGTTTAAAAATTTTCTAGAAAATGAAAATAATAACGACAGTATAGGGCAAGAACTAGATTTTATCTGTCAAGAAATGCATAGGGAATTAAACACGATCGCCTCCAAGTCAAAAATTTTAGATATAACTAACCTTTCCTTGGAAGGGAGAACCCTGGTTAATAAAATTCGAGAGCAGGCTCAAAATATTCATTGAACTATGGTAAGCGTTTAATAATATGTTAGGAAACTACTTGTAAATTGCATTTTAAAGGTGTTTAAGGCAAGGATGGATCTTAGCTAAATCTTTTTGTTGGTGGAGGTGTTCTTCATGTATGGATTAATTAACATAGGTTTTGGAAATATCGTTGTTGGTGATAGGGTTATAGCCATTGTTTCTCCTACTTCTCAACCTTTAAAAAGATTAAAAGAAATCGCCGAACAGCAAGGAAAGTTATTAGAAGTAAACCACGGAAGAAAAACTAGAGCATTTATAATAACCGACTCTGGCCATGTTATAGCCAGCGCAATCCAACCAGAAACAATTACCAATAGATTTTTGCAGAACTATTATGACATAGAAAAAGTTTTGGATAAAATACGCAAGGAAGTACTATAAAAATGGAGGGTTTACTTTACATCGTTAGTGGACCATCAGGTGCAGGAAAATCTACATTGATAAAAAATGTTTTAGACAAAATTATTGGCTTTTCATTTTCTGTTTCCTATACCACAAGAGAAAAAAGACCAGGAGAGATTGACGGAAAAGATTATTTTTTTGTTGATAAAAGCACCTTTTTTAAAATGAAAGAAGATGGAGAATTTCTCGAGTGGGCTGAGGTTCATGGAAATTATTATGCAACTTCCAAAAAATTTATTGAGGAAAAGTTAAAAGAAAGTCGAGGCCTTGTTTTAGATGTCGATGTTCAAGGAGCTTTAAATATTAAAAAAATTTATAAGAACGCCATATACATTTTTATTTTACCTCCCTCAAATGAGGATCTAGAAAAAAGACTAAAAAAAAGGGGTACCGAATCAAAAGATTCTTTGGAAATAAGGCTAAAAGATGCACAGTGGGAGATTTCTCATATGAAAGATTTCGATTACGTTATTGTCAACCAGGAAATTGAAGAATCAACAAATCAACTCATATCAGTTCTCGTGGCAGAACAACTTAAGAGAGAAAGGTTCGATGACAAAACTCCGTTTTTTTTTAAAAAACAACTATGAATTTTAAATTAAGAGGTGAAATCAAATGAATTTGGGAATAAATTACGATAGAATATTAAATAAAGCGAAGTATAAATATGTAATTCCTATTATTGCAGCTAAAAGGGCTGAAACTCTGAAAAACTTAGATGAATTGAAAGGAATTACTGAGAAAAAAGACTACGTAAGCATCGCCTTAAAAGAATTAGAAAACGGTAAAATACAAGTCAAAAATTCAGCTTTATTAGATAGTTTAAGTAAATAATCCAATTCAAGGTGAGGCGAAGGGACGCTAAATAAAGTTTTAAAACATCCATTTTGGGAGGGTAAAATGCTAGATTTAAAATATATCCGAGAGAATCCACAAGAAATAAAAGAAGCCTTAATGAAAAGAAACAATGAAACTTCCATAATAGATGAAATTATCTCTTTCGATGAAGAGAGAAGAAAATTGTTGCAACAAATCGAAACTCTTAGAGCCCAAAGAAATCAAAATTCAAAATTAGTTGCTAAATTAAAAGCCCAAAAGAAAAATGATGAGGCTGAAGAAATAATTATCCAGGGAAAGGAAATCTCTGAACAAATAAAAAATCTGGAATCAGATTTGAAAAATATTGAAGACAATTTAAATTATAAATTATTATGGGTGCCTAACATTCCTGACAGCGATGTACCCGTTGGAAAGGATGAGAACGAAAATCTCGAAGTAAGAAGATGGGGAAAACCACGAGAATTTGATTTTGAACCAAAAGCTCATTGGGATTTAGGCACAGAATTAAACCTCTTAGATTTTGACAGAGCAGCTAAACTAAGCGGATCTCGATTCACCATCTTAAAAGGTGACATAGCCCGTTTAGAGTTGGCTTTAATCAACTTTATGATCGATTTACATACAAAAGATCACGGTTACACCTTTATACTGCCTCCACATCTAGTTACAAAAGAAACTATAACCTCTTCAGGTCAACTGCCGAAATTCGAAGACGATTTATATAAAACTTCTTTGGATCAAATGTACCTTATTTCTACCGCCGAAGTTTCTCTGGCTGGTTTACATAGAAACGAAACCTTAGAATTTAATTCACTCCCCTTAAAATACGTTGCTTATACACCTTGTTACAGAAGAGAAGCAGGTAGTTATGGAAAAGATGTAAGAGGAATGATCAGACAACACCAATTCGATAAAGTAGAATTATTTTGGTATACAACTCCTGAAGAATCCTCTCAAGCGTTGGAAGAATTAACAAGTCACGCAGAAAAGGTGCTGCAACTTTTGAATTTACCTTATAGAGTTGTTGCTCTCTGTACCGGAGATTTAGGTTTTGCAGCAGCCAAGACTTATGATTTGGAAGTATGGTTACCTAGCTACAATGATTATAAAGAAATATCGTCATGTTCTAATACAAAAGATTTTCAAGGAAGAAGAGGAAACATAAGGTACAGGGATAGAGAAAATAAGTTAAATTTTGTTCACACACTAAATGGTTCAGGATTAGCAGTTGGAAGAACTTTAGTAGCTATAATGGAAAATTATCAAACGGCTAATGGCAAGATAGAAATTCCTGAAAAACTCATTCCTTACATGGGAAAAGAGTTCATAGGTTGATTATAGATGCCAAATACGTTTTACGGGAAAAAAGTAAATGAAAAAATTATTCTAAACGAAGAAGAAACTGCACACTTAAAAATAACAAAAAAAGTCGAGGGAGAAACAATAAAAGTAATAACAGGTGATGGGTTATTATTCACGGCAACAATAGTAAAAATAGGTAAAAAAGAAACGATCCTTACAATCATAGACAAAGAAGAACAACAAGAAGATTACAAACCATATGTATCAGTATATTTGGGCATGAGTAAATGGGATAGAATGCACTTACTATTAGAAAAAATGATTGAATTAAGGGCAAATAGTTTTTACCTTTACCGCGGGGAAAAATCGGATATAAATTATACAAATTTGAATAAATTCCAAAGAACTATAATAGAAACATCCAAACAAACTGTTTTTGCCCATATCCCTCAAATTAATTTTGTACAATTTGAGGAAATTCCCAAGAAAGACACGATAGTACTAGACTTAGATGGAACAAATGACAATTTAGGAAAAGTCTTAAAAGAGTTAAAGGGTGCACAGAAAATAAACTTAGTTGTTGGCCCAGAATATGGATTTTCAAAAAGAGAAAAAGACTTTTTTTCTACAAACGAATTCAAAACTGTTAATTTGGGTAAAAGTATCTTTCGTTTTGAAACTTCTGCTATATATGCAATGAGTATCATTAACTATGAATACAACAGGTTATTTATTTAATAAGGGGGGGTTCAAAATGCCAGAATGGCTCCAAACAACTATCAATTATCTAATAAGAATTGGTATCAGTGTTGCAATTCTCTTTATCGCAAGGTATTTAGCAAAATTTATCTATAGAATCATAATAAACACAGCAGAAAAAAGCGGTAGAGTAACGCTTCAATACAGGAAATCTTTAATGACAATATTGAACATAACTATGTATACCTTAGGTGGTTTTATCATTATTTCTATTATTTTTACCAACCTAAGCGCTTTTTTAGCTGGGTTAGGTATTGGCGGTATAATAGTAGCCTTTGCAGTACAAGAACCTCTTGGTAACTTAATCTGTGGATTTTTAATAATGTTGAACCATCTTGTAGTAGATGGTGAAGCTGTCGAAATAAATGGAATATCTGGATCAGTAGAAGAGATAAACGTTAATCATGTGGTCATAAGAACATGGGATGGAAGAAGAGTCAACCTTCCCAGTAGAGAAGTTTGGTCAAGCAAGATCATTCATTATTGGCCTACAAACATAAGAAGAAACGAGGTAAAAGTTGGAGTATCTTACTCATCCGATCTAAACAAGGTAATAAACGTAATAGATGAAGCAGTACGATCAGCCGAATTAGTGCACATAGATGATGACCATCAACCGCTAATCGTTTTTGATGGTTACGCCGATTCTTCAATAAACTTCATTGTAAGGTTCTGGGCAAAACAAGAAAATTTTATAAATTCGTCGATGGATGTAGCAAAATCAATTAAACAAAAATTCGAAGAAAATAAAGTTGAAATACCTTTTAACCAATTAGACCTTCACATAAAAGAAGTTCCCAATGAAATAACACAAAACAAAGAAAATATTTAAATTATAGAAATTTTCAAAAAGGCGGTGTAAACCGCCTTTCTTAATTTTACTGTACTGTGCAAAAGTTTTTTCATAATGCTTTGAAATAACTTCCAAATTCTCATTTGCGAAGCAAATGATGTTTGTGTTTAGGAAAATTGACTATTATAAAGAAAAATATTAGTGTAAGGAGGAAATTTCCAATGCAAAAAAAACAAGAAGAAAATCCGAAACCAAAAAAAAGATCGGGGAAAAAATTCTTAAGAATTATTCTAATTTCCTTGATTGTGGCTATTTTTCTACTTGGAGTTGGTTACATCTACTTCGAATATAATAGGCTTTCGTATCTCAATTTGAATCTTCAAAACAGTTGGAGAAGTTATATGGCATATTTAATCGATTTTATACCAGGATTAAGAAATTTATCTAATTATGAATATCTGGAGATTTCAGATCCTTTCTATTTGCAAAAGGAACTGTTAGATAGCAAACTCAAAGCTATACAAGACGAAAGAGAAAAATTAATTGCCGAACAAAATGAATTACAAAAACTTTTAGACCAAATTTCACAAGAAAGTGCAAATTTAATGGCTCAAAGAGAAGAATTAGAAAAGTTAAATCAAGAATATCAACAAAAAATTGACCAATACAACGATTACAATGCCAGAATAAATACCCTAGCCAATTGGCTGGCTAGATCAACCCCTCAACAAATTGCTAACGCTTTAAGTAGAGAAGAAGTAAGCGTGGAATTATTAGTAGATGCACTCGCAACGCTTGAATCAAAATCAGCCGCTGAAATACTGCAAGCTCTTGCGCTTGTTAACCCACAAAAAGCTGCTGAAGTAATAGCTAAAATGGGAGAAAAAAGGAGCGAATAATTTTGAACGTTGCCTTAACTGATCTTACAACTAATTTACCCAAATCAAAAAACATTAATCACTTTACTGCGAATGCATCTAATGCTAAATTAGAATCCTTCGATCAAAAATTTCAAGACATTGTCAATGGAATAAATAACGAAGGATTTCGTTCTAACAATGCTCCTACGACTGAAAAAAAAGTAATAACTAATAATCGAGACAATCCTTCTATAGATCTTTTAATTAAAACTAACGAAAAATCAAACAATGAGTTATTGGTCATACAGAATACAAATGATTCGAAAGATTTAATAATCTCAAACACTAAAAAAGACAAATATATCAAATTGAACGTCGATCAATTACTCCTACTCATAGAAGCTTCTACCAAAAACACTAAAAACATCGATGAAAAGGAATTATTAAATCAAGCTCAAAAAATATTATCTTCTTCCAAAACCCAATTCACAGAAGAAGATAAAAAAGTATTACAAAAAGCTTTTAGCATTATTATAAAAGAAAGTAAAGATAGTCAGGGTAGTAATACTGAAATACCTTTAGAAGGTTTAATCAAGCATTCTAAGTCCATAGAAGAAAGTCCCAACATTATGTCACAGAACAACGTCCATTCAAAAGAAACCAATCAGGTTGTCAACTCTGATATCCAAAAATTATTACAGTTAATAGAAGAAAGCTCAAAAACCATAGAAAACAAAGATGAAATCAATACATTAGAACAAGCTCAAAAAATACTTTCATCTTCCTATAAAACAGAGTTTACAAAGGCTGAACTAGAGACATTACAAAAAGCCTTAAGCATAATCATAAAAGAAAGTAAAGGTAATCAGCCTAGTAACAATGAAGATAGCAAGGCTATTAATAGCCAAATACCTTTAGAAAGTTTAATCAAGCATTCTAAATCTACAGAAGAAAGTCTCTCCACTCTGTCACAACAGAACCTTTATTCAAAAGTTTCAAAAGAATCCGATCAGGATGTTCAAGCCAATATCCAAAAATTATTACAGGTGATAGAAAAAAACTCAAAAAGTATAGAAAACAAAGATGAAATCAATACATTAGAGCAAGCTAAGAAAATATTGTCTTCTTCTAAAACCCAACTCACAGAAGAAGATAAAGAGGTATTACTAAGTCAACTTCAAGAATTATTTTCTTCTCTTAAAATCCAGCTCCCCGAAGAAGATAAAAAAGAGTTATTAATTCAAACTCAAAAAATATTGTCTTCATCCAAAACAGAACTTACAAAAGAAGATAAAGAGGTATTACAAAAAGCTTTTAGTATTATCATGAAAGAAACTAAAGCAAGTAATACTGAAATACCTTTAGAAAGTTTAATCAAGCATTCTAAATCTACAGAAGAAAGTCTCTCCACTCTGTCACAACAGAACCTTTATTCAAAAGTTTCAAAAGAAGCCAATCAGGATGTTCAAGCCAATATCCAAAAATTATTACAGTTAATAGAAAAAAATAAAAAAAGTACAGCAGACATAGTTGAAATCAATACATTAGAGCAGGCACAAAAAATATTATCTTCCCCTAATACCCAACTCACAGAAGAAGATAAAGAGGTATTACAAAAAGCTTTTAATATTATCATGAGAGAAAGCAAAGACAGTCGACCTAGCAATAGCGAAATACTTTTAGAAGGCTTAATTAAGCATTCTAAACCCACAGAAGAAACTTCTCCTACTCCGTCACAACAGAACCTTTATTCAAAAGTTTCAAAAGAAGCCAATCAGGATGTTCAAGCCAATATCCAAAAATTATTACAGTTAATAGAAAAAAATAAAAAAAGTACAGCAGACATAGTTGAAATCAATACATTAGAGCAGGCACAAAAAATACTATCCTCCTCTAAAACAGAGTTTACAAAGGCTGAACTAGAGATATTACAAAAAGCCTTAAGCATAATCATAAAAGAAAGTAAAGGTAATCAGCCTAGTAACAATGAAGATAGCAAGGCTATTAATAGCCAAATACCTTTAGAAAGTTTAATCAAGCATTCTAAATCTACAGAAGAAAGTCTCTCCACTCTGTCACAAAACAATCTGCATACAAAAGTTTTACAAGAATCCGATCAGGATGTTCAAGCCAATATCCAAAAATTATTACAGGTGATAGAAAAAAACTCAAAAAGTTTAGAAAACAAAGATGAAATCAATACATTAGAACAAGCACAAAAAATACTAATTTCTTCAAAAACTGAACTCACAAAAGAAGATAAAAACGAGTTACTAATTCAAGCCCAAGAAACAGTATCTTCTCCTAAAATCCAACTTACAGAAGAAGATAAAGAAATATTACTAACTCAAGTTCAAGAATTATTGTCTTCCTCCAAAACCCAATTCACAGAAGAAGATAAAAGAGAGTTATTAAATCAAGCACAAAAAATACTATCCTCCTCTAAAATAGAGTTTAAAGAGGCTGAACTAGAGACATTACAAAAAGCTTTCAACATTATCATAAAAGGAAGCAAAGTCACTCAGGGTAGTGATAGTAAAGATAGAAAGGCTATTAATAGTCAAACATCTTTAGATGATTTAATTAAGCGTTCTCAATCCACTCAAACATCTTTAGAAAGTTTAATTAAGCCTTCTAAATCCACAGAAAAGAATCCCACCATTTTGTCACAAAACAATCTGCATTCAAAAGGTTCACAAGAAACCACTCAGATTGCTCAATCTGACATTCAAAAATTATTATCCACAATACAAGAAAGCTCAAAAAATACAGGAAATAAAAACGAGATCCATGCATTAGCGCAAGCACAGAATACACTAATTTCTTCAAAAACCGATCTCACAAAAGAAGATAAAGAAATATTACTAACTCAACTTCAAGAATTTTTGCCTTCCTCTAAAGCCCAGCTTGCAGAAAAAGAGAAAAACGAATTATTAAAACAAGCTCAAAAAATACTTTCATCCACCTCCAAAATAGAATTTACACCTGACGAATTAAATATAATTAAAACTGCTCTTGGTATAAATACCAACAATAATTCAAAGATGGGAAATTCTTCGTCAAACCTAATTGGAGAAACAACTCTCACAGTCAATTCCTTGATTAAGGGAAATACTGATAAAACAAAGAATAATAAAAATGAGAATAATGATTCTATAAAAGCAATGCAATCTGATCAAAAAGCAGATCTTTTAAATACAAAAAACAATCTTGGTAAGAATGTGTATTTTGACCCTTATGAAACCAGAAAAAATAACGTCAGCAAAGATAAAAACTCTGAATTACAAAAGGACAATACCGTTAAACTGACACCAACCAGTAATTTGGGAGACATCAGCAAAAATTTAAATATCGAACAATTAAAAATCGATCCAAGCACTAATGAAATAGGTTTAAAATCCCTACAAATCAACAAAAATAATATACAAGACGGTATCCCTACAACCAATCTAAAAGATTTAAATGCTCAAATAAAGGAAGTAATTATTTCTAAAAACACTCAAACCTTTCTAAACGAAAGTTTCTCAGTGAAAATATCTCCTCCAGACTTAGGAAAAGTCGATATTCAGATATTAAAAAACGGACAAGCTGTAACTGTTAACATATCAACAGAAACCGAAAATGCAAAAAATATTATATCAAAAACATTACAGTCTTTAGTTGGAAATTTAAGGGATGAAGGCTACCAACCTATTAGTATAAAAGTGAATGTCACACAGGAAGAACATTATCTAGCCGATCAAAATCAACAACATCAACAAGAGCAAGAGCAGAAAAAATACAATGAAGAAGATCATAATGGCGATCAATCAGAAGAAGGAACTTACTACACTTTTGATGAATATTTAAGGAGTGATTTGAATGCTTAACTCAGTATCGATGGATTCTATATATCAAAGTACCTATGAAGCAAAAAAAGACAGAGAAATTAAAAAAGAATTAGACAAAGAAGCCTTTTTGCAACTGTTAATCACAGAATTACAAAATCAAGATCCAACACAACCAATGGAAAACAAAGATCTTGTAGCTCAGCTTTCTCAACTATCTTCCACTGAACAAATAACCAACATGAGCCAAGCAATTCAAGAAATGGTCAACTCCCAAATGTCGCTCAATAAATTGCAAGCTGCAAGCTTGATAGGAAAAACTGTTGTGGTGAATGACAACACTATTGATTTGCAAAGTGGGGTAGCAGAGGGAATAAACTATGGAATAAATAACAGCTCCCAAGTATATTTAGAGATTTACAATTCAAATGGACAATTAGTTTATACAGAAGATTTGGGTATGCAGGAAGCAGGCTTACACTCATATGTTTGGAGCGGAAGAAACAACGATGGAACTATGATGCCTGATGGAGAATATCTCTACGGGATTTACACCATAGAAAATGGCCAAATGGTTTTAAACTCTGGTGTAAAAAGTGGGATTGTCGAAGCCGTGAAGTTCTTAGACAATGAACTTTACCTACTTATCAACGGTGAAATGTATCCTTATTCGGTAGTGAATGAGATTAGCGCCTAAATTCAAATTATTAAAAAATATTATAGATAGGAGGAGTATATCATGCTGGGATCAATCTACTCTGGAATCACAGGTTTAAGGAATTTTCAAGATCAACTCGACATAGTTGCAAACAATATCGCTAACGTTAATACAGTAGGTTACAAAGGTTCAAGGGCAACATTTCAAACGCTTCTTTTTCAAAACTTACGTTCAGGAATGGCACCTCAAAACCAATTAGGTGGGATAAACCCCATGCAAATTGGTGCAGGATCACAATTAGCTTCTATAGACAAAATAATGACACAAGGGTCCCCTATGTCCACAGGCAAAGTTACCGATCTTATGATCCAAGGAGAAGGTTTTTTTATACTTTCAGATGGAACAGATCAATACTATACCCGTGCAGGCAACTTCACTAGAGATTACAATGGATTCTTCTTAGAGCCAGCGACCGGTATGAAGTTACAAGGTTGGACAGCACAAGTCGATGAAGAAGGAAATAGGTTTATTGATACCAACGAACCCATAGGAGATATCCAAGTGTCAGCCAATCAAATAATGGAGGCGACAGAAACATCTTTTGTGGCTCTCGCAAACAATTTAAACGCTGGTGTAGGTATCCAAGACACTACAATTGTTGTAAAGAGTACAACAGGTGAAAGTATACCTATCAAATTTTCTTTCACAAGGGACATGAGCAGCGAAGAAAACAAAGATAAAAATGTTTACAATTGGACGGCGAGTGTAGTTGGTTCTGATTACAAATTTGCACTTTACGATAGTTCAACTGGCTATTTAACTTCAACTAACGAAATTACAGGAAAAGTTGAGCTTGACAATACTGGAAATGTAATTAATTGGGTTAATTACGATGGTAGAGGAGTCCCTATAGATAATAGTAAAATTTCAATTAATGAAATAGTGGATAAAAATGGTGCTCCTGTTTCTCTAGAAGCCGCTGCGCCAGTTTCTGCAGAACTCCTGGGAAGTATTAGTGTGAAAGATAGTTCGGGAAATGCGGTTTATTATGATCCCACTAGTACAAAAGTTTCTTTTATCGATACGGATAATGATGGTGATGCAAATCAAGTTAAAATAACTTTGACCATGGAAGGTGGAACTACTTTAACTTTTACAGCAGAAGATGCAGACGGGTTTACAATTGGTGAATTTAACACTTTACTTGCGACAGGAATAGAGCATAAGGATGTTAATGGGGTTGTGGATTACACTCTCACAGGATTGAAGCTAACAGGAGGAGCTGATACAGATATTCTCACTATTCAAACTATTTCCGACCTAAAATCCCAGATTGACCCTAAATCTGTAATTACATCTGCTTTAGTTCCTGCAACGCTTGAGGGAAGTATTAGTATGACAAACGGATCTGGAGATCCGGTTTATTTTCCTCCGCAAAATATAAAAGTTTCCTTCAACGGAACGGATGTTACAATAACCTTAAAGGATTCAGACGGTGACGTTTTAACTCTTACAAAAAATGAAACCGATTTTGGAGATGGAAATGGAGAAATTACAATTAAAGAATTCAACGATTTAATGTTAGAAACTGGGAGTGGAGTAACAAATGGCACTTACACCCTCAAAGGATTGAAGCTAACAGGAGGAGCTGATACAGATACTATCGATGTTCAGGTTCTTGATGGCGTACAGTCTGTTAGTATTCCAGAACCCGCCTCTGCAGAAGTCGCTACACCAGTTTCTGCAACCCTTACAGGAAGCATAACACTTACAGATGAAACAACGGGAGAAACGGTTTATTATGATCCAGAAAATATCGATATTGAGATTAAAGGTACTGTATTCTCAATAACATTGACCAAGAAAGATGGTACTATTTTAACTTTTACAAAAGATGCAACCTCTTTTGGAAACAACGATGCAGAAATTTCAATTGAAGAATTCAACGATTTACTGTCAGAGGGAATAGTTGATGAGTCTGGAACTTATACCCTTACAGGTTTGCATTTAGTTGGAGATTCTGATACATATACTATAAATAATCAGTCTCTTTCCGATTTAAAATCTGTCAGAGAAATGATTCAGACACCTTTAGGTGGAGCAATAAGACTCACTGATCTTAACAATCCAACCAATTTTTCAGAAGCTGAGTATGTAAACCCATCTGTGACAACATCAACCGTAGTATACGATTCTCTAGGTAACCCTTACAATGTTTACTTAAGATTCTCAAAAATAGATGCCAATACTTGGTATTGGAAGGCAGAATTAGAAGATGGGCACCCATTATTTAAAAGTACCACCGATGGTCAATTACTCGACGATCCTGCCGAAGGGGTAATAGCCTTCGACGCAAACGGTAACATAGCTGCAACTCAATGGAAAATTAATCCTGACGGTACCATAGATCAAGATCTCAAAGATGGCGACAACGGAGCAGCAGGTTTCTGGTTTGACCCAGCAAAGGTGGGAGCTGCTTTAAATGATGAGGTTGATCCTGAATCAGCTGCTGCTGCAGGTCCCGTTAACGTTTCGATTAATTTTCAAGAACTTACTCAGTTTTTTGCAGAAAATTCTATAGCGGTTACTGAACAAGATGGAAATGCTCAAGGGACCTTAGAATCTTTTGCCATAGATAACAATGGACTTATTATAGGTTCTTTCACAAACGGTTTAGCAGCCCCATTAGGGCAAATAGCCTTAGCCACTTTTAACAATCCTGAAGGTTTATCTGCTACAGGTAACTCTATGTACGCTATGAGCCCAAACAGTGGCACTCCACAAATAGGTATTTCTGGAGTTGGAGGAAAAGGTAGTATTAATTCAGGGGCTTTGGAAATGTCGAATGTGGATTTAGCAGAAGAATTCACCAACATGATCATAGCTCAAAGAGGATTCCAAGCAAATTCAAGGAGTATAACTACGGCAGATGCGATTCTTAACGAAATTATAAACATTAAGAGATAATTTTTATCTTTGTGGGCGGAAGGTGGGTAGCGAACAAATTTTAGAACGAGCTTAAAAGTTCAGACGCTATAAACGTTCTACTACCCACTCACTTTTTAAAGAAAATAGTTGTCTATGCTTATATTGTAACATCGAATATCATAACAGAAACTAATATTGGGGGATTAAGATGATTAAACTCACAAAATTAAACAATGAAGAATTTTATATTAACCCATATCAAATTGAAAAGATAGAGTGCCACCCTGATACGACCATAACGATGATGAACGGGCATGTTTACGTCGTTAAAGAAAGTATTGAAGAAGTTAAGAAAAAAGTGGTAGAATTAAATAAAGAGATTTTTGGCAAATAAGGTAAGTATTATAATTTTTGAGCAAACTTTTTATAATTGGAATAGCGCAAAACAAGAGGTGGGATAGTTGTGGATATATCAACAATAATTGGTTTAGCCTTAGCGATAGCTGCAATAGTTGTGGGTGCAGGAAGTGAATTTACAACTTTAATAGATATACCTTCTTTTTTTATAACCGTGGTAGGATCTGTTGGCGCAACTTTCATCGCCCATCCAAGTTCAAACTCTTTCAAAATGTTTAACATGATCCTTGAAGCATTCAAAAATCCTAAGATAGACAACCTTGAAACTTTGAGGACCTTGTACTCGTTCTCTGAAAAAGCAAGACGAGATGGAATGATATCTTTAGAAGAAGATATACCGAGTGTTAAAAGTGATTTTTTACGAGATGGATTGAGAGCTGCCGTCGATGGAACGGATCCTGAAGAAATCAAAAAAATACTGGAAGTGAAGATGGATATGTATCAAGAAACAGAGGAAGATAAGATCTCAGTTTTAGATACTTGGGGAGCCATGGCTCCAGCCTGGGGGATGGTAGGAACTTTGATAGGATTAGTTTTGTTGTTGGATACTCTTAGCGATCCAACAACTATTGGTCCGAGGATGTCCCTTGCTCTGATTACAACCTTATACGGTGCTCTTATTGCATACATATTTGCTCTTCCCCCTGCTGAAAAACTAAAAAAAAGGGTGGATAAAAATATTAACCAGATGCGAATGATGTTGGAAGGTATATTATCGATAGTACAAGGTGAAAATCCACATTTGATGGAAGAAAAGCTAAAGGCGTTTCTCAGTGAAGAAGAAAGACGTGCCTATGAGGCAGAAAAAGGTGAAGCTGTTTTGTAATCGTGAGGTGATATTTTATGCCTAGAAAGAAAAGAGAAAAAACTGGTGATGCTAAATGGATGCAGACTTTCAGCGATATGACTACCTTGTTGCTGACTATGTTTATTGCATTGTTTTCTATGGCTACTATATCACCGGGAAAATTTCAACAGGCGGTTGTTAGTTTGCAAAATGTTTTCGAAGGACAACCAATTGGGGTACTAGTTGGAGGCAGAAGCATATCCGACGAACCCTTGATCACTTCTAATCCTGGAATTAGGCAAGAACTATTAAAAATTATTGAAGATGAAAAGTATAAAGGGAAAATCACTATTGAGGAAACTGATAAAGGGACGATAATATCTATGAGGGATATTGCCTTTTTCAGACCAGGGAGCGCTGAATTAACTGCCGAAGCTAAAGACCTGCTTTATAGGATAGGTACAATAATATTAGAGCACACATCTAACGCTATTGAAGTGTATGGTTTTACGGATGATCAACCAGTTTTACCCTCAAGTGTATACCCTTCTAATTGGCATTTGAGTGCAGCTAGAGCGGCAAGTGTTGTTAATTTTTTTACCATAGAATTAAAAAATAGAAGGTTATTGGAAAAGATGGCTGAGATAAATTCTGGGCAATTTGATATAGATTATTTTTACAATTCAGACAGATTCTTTCCCATTGGTGAAGGAGATAGCGAAATCGCTAAGGAAATTTCCCTATTAAGGTCGGAGATTGATTCTCGAAAATCCATCGCCTTTGATCAATTTACTGAAGGAGAATTAAACTCCGCACAGTTACAGCAAATTGAAAGGGAGCTAGAAAATGAATATAATACAAGATTGAATGAATTACGGCAAAAATACAGAAGGATAGATATTCTTATACTAAGGCAAAGAGTAAGATAAGTGCAAGACAGTGGAGGCGAAAGATTTTGGAAAATGAAAATATAACTTCAGAAGAGGGAAAAACCAGAAAGTCAAAGCCATCTTTTTTAATGACTTTAATAATAGTCATAGTTGTTGCTTTAATAATATCAGGAATTACGTCTTTTTTTATAGTGAGAATCTTGACATCCAATGTTTCTTCAAGTTCTGATCAATCTTCGCAAGTATCCGCTACTGCACCTGCTAAAGTATTATTGATCATGGAAGGTTCCAGATATACTATGATGTTAAAAGGAGGATACGACATTGCTGTAATAGATTCTTTACAGCTAGATGTTGGAAGCAGCCAGGCAAGAGATTTAATAACTTCCAACAAATTGGAAGTTTTAGAGGCTATAAGAATGATATTTATGAATAAAACAAGAGGTGAGCTTTCAACTCCACAAGGCATAGAATTAACTAAGAAACAAATAAAAGATTCTTTAAATGAAATGCTGGGATTTACAGGTGAAAGGGAAAGCTTGGGTGTTGTAAAAGTGACAATGATTATAATGACTATAACAACGAGTCAATAATGAAAAAGAGGTGTTTTTATGCCTGAAGATGAGACCCTTACACAGGAAGAAATAGATAGTATTTTAAAATCAATGAGTTCTGGAGAGAGCCCCGAAGAAGTTCTTGAAGAGTATCAGGAAGAAGAAAGAAGAATAAAAGATTACGATTTTAGAAGACCCATGAAGTTTTCACGGGAGCAACTAAGAACTCTCCAGTTAATCCATGAAAGCTTTGCAAGAGAGCTATCTACTTATCTTTCAGGCAGAAGCAGAACATTCGTCGATGTTAAATATGCTAGTATCGATCAAATCACCTTTTCAGAATTCCAAAAATCATTGAACTCCCCAACATTTATCGTTATCTTTTCGTCCGAAGCTTTTTCAGGAAGCGCTATTCTACAAATGGGCTTAGATTTAGGATACGTCATAATAGATAGACTTTTAGGAGGGCCAGGAAACACTCTTGAAGAGATTAGACCTCCCACCGAGATAGAAATGAACATTTTGAGAAAAGAATCTGCAGTTATGTTGAGAATGCTATCAAAATCATGGTCGAATATTGAAGAATTTGACGCCAACTTGGAGAATTTAGAAACCAATCCCCAATTTGTTCAAGTTGCCCCTCCAAATGAGATGACAATTCTTATAACACTTTCTGTTACTATAAAAAACGTACAAGGTTTTGTCAATCTTTGTTTTCCATCTTCTTCGTTGGAACCTTTGAACGATAAATTGACAACAAGAATGTGGACAACCTCTTACAGACATACTGAAGAATTTAAAGAAAATCTAAGACAATCGTTGTTGCTTTCAAAATTAAATTTGTCTGCTATACTTGGCAAAACAGAGATATATTTAAATGATTTTTTGAATCTTGAAGTCGGGGATGTAATCCGCTTAGATTCTTTTTACGATGAGCCCATAGATCTAGAAATTGAAGAAAGACCGATATTCAAAGTAAATGTGGGTAAGAGTAAAGGTTTTTACAGTGTAAAGATCGTTGAGAAAAACAAAGAACTTTTAGAAAGACTTCTTGTTGAAGAGAGTATGAAAAAAAAGACGAAAAAGCTTGATTCTTCTGAAAAAGATGAAGATACAGAAAAAACAGGAGATGAATAAAATGCCTGAAAACGAAGACCGTATTCTAAATCAAAGTGAATTGGATTCATTATTAAAAGGGTTAAATAACACCGATGATCCAAAGGAAAGCGAAGAAACCTCAACAGTAGATGAAAAACTAGACGCACTTTTGGATATGATTGGTGAAATTGCAAATATCACTATGGGTTCAGGAGCAACAACCCTTTCAACTTTACTAAGAAGAAAGATAGAAATCCAATATCCTCAAACAGATATTATTAAATTTAAAAATATCATTACCAATTTTGAAGGAGAAAATGTTGTTGTTACAGTAGAGTACAAAAAAGGTTTGTATGGCTTGAACACCTTGGTATTACCTTTGAATTTAACTAATATAATAGCAGATTTAATGCTGGGAAAAGACCTAGAGAATATCGAAGAGAGGGAATTAGATGATATTAGTTTAAGCGCAGTTTCTGAAGCAATGAATCAAATGATGGGTACAGCTTCAACCGCCTTATCAGATTTTCTAAAAACCAATATTGATATCTCCCCGCCTAGCAGTCGAGTTGTGAATTTTTCAGAAGCCAATATCGAGTTTCCTCCCATAGAAACAGACAAAGAAGCTTATGTTATCTCTATAAAGTTCAACGTGAAGATCAACGGAATAGCCGAAACAACGTTCTGGCAATTTATACCCATGAAATTTGCTCAAAAGATTAGAGAACTTGTGGAAAAAACTTTTGGTAAAACTACAGAAGACGAAGAAAGCTCAAAAAATTCAAATACACAGAAAAGAAGCAATTCCAACGTGATCAAAGAAAAAAAGGTCAAAGTTCAACCTGTAGAATTTGGTGAATTTGAAAAAAAGGAGGAGCCTATTTCCCCAAATATAGATCTATCAAAGTTGGAACTTTTGCTTGATGTCCCCTTAGAACTAAAAGTTGAGTTAGGATCAACCAAATTAAATCTTAGAGAGATTTTAGAATTACACGAAGGGTCTATGATACAGTTAAACAAATTGGCAGGTGAGCCTTTGGATATATATGCCAATGGAAGATTAATTGCTAGAGGCGAAGTTGTTGTTATCGATGAGAATTTTGGAATTAGGGTTACAGAGATCGTCTCATTGAGAGAAAGGATGAAAACTCTGAAATGATAATTAAGAAATATTTCCTTTTATCCTTCCTTGCTTTTTCCACATTCATTTTTGCTCAACCAAGCTTAGAAAGCCTTTTAGAGAGTTATTTGGGTTACAAAAAATTAAGATTTGATATTAATATTCAGTTTCAAATAACTGAGAATAAAGAAATTTCTGCTGAAGTAAGTTATATTGATAACAGATATTTAATTTTTACCTTTAAAAAACCATCTTTATTTGAAGATATTTATTATTGTTACGATTTTTTCGAGTCAGTTTTTTACACAAATGTTCATGAGGAAGTAGATGAATACGGTCAAATATCCATACTTACAGCCACTATTCCTGATTTGCTTTCATCTTTTTTACCTTTTTTTGATCCGGAAAATTTTGATGTCGTTGCCACAGAAGTAGGTGAATATGAAATCCAGCAATATATTCCGAAAACCCGAAACTTCTTAAGATTGCTTAATATAGATTTTACTAAATTCAATATTTACTATTTTAAACCTTATGAAAATATAAAGGTTTTAGAAAAGTTAGAAATTTTGAATTCTCAAGAGAGTAAAAAGGTCATTATAGAAATTAAAGAAATCGCACCTCTACCTAATGAAGAAGCAGATATCGAATTGAAAAAAGTTCTGTTGTCTTCATAGTTTTGTTATAAATGAGCTAAATCTGGCAGGGAGTAATCTGCGTACCTTTTTTCCAAATTCTCTCCGTTTTTCTTCCTTTTTAAATAGGTCAATTGTTCTTTTAGGATCTTTTTGCTTTCTGGCTTCCCATGTCCTGGAAAAACCGTTTCTATATCTAAGGAAGATAAGTTATTTAATCTAGATATCCACTCATCAACATTCGAATTGAGTATTTCTGCATGTACCTTAGAAAATACGAGATCACCACTTATTAAATATCCTTGCGGTTTAAGGATATAGATTGTTGAATCTAAAGTATGTCCACCAATATTTTCTGCTGACAAAATTTGGTCTCTTAGGAGAAGAAAAATAGAATTTTCGAAAATGATGATATCTTTTTCCCTTAAAGCCTCTTTGAAATTGTTAAAATTATAGTCAGCTATTTTTGAACTTTCTTTTAGAAACGTAGGATCCAAGGTATCAAGAAACTCCAATGTTTTTTTGTTCATATACAGATCAAATTTGCGTTTGCTAAAAACAGCTCCAAAGGTGTGGTCAGGGTGAAAATGAGTGAAAAAAACCTTTTTTAATTTTTTTGAAGTACGCTCTTCAACTATTTTGACCATATCTTCAAATTTTCTTGGATAAAGAGAGCTATCAAAGGCTGTCAATCCATCATCATACTCTAAAAATGTAACAGAGCTTGCGCCATTCTCGAACCAAAAATTGTAAACGTTATCGTAACTTTCAAACATACAAATCACCTCTAAAAATATATAGTTAGCGCCTCTTATTATTTTTAAGTTCTAATATATTTTTTCGATAAAAACAATTGATATTCCTCGAACCAAGTGATATAATTTTGTTAGGAATACTAATCAATTTGGGACGGTGAATCTTTTGATCAAAGAGTTTCTAAAAAAATATTGGTGGAGATATCTCATTGGGATTCTCTTTCTTGTAACCGTTGACATTATTCAACTATTTATTCCAAGAGAAATTGGAAGCATAGTCGATATACTAAACACACAATCTCCGAACCTTAATCAAGTTAAAACGCTAATCTTCGGAATAATCATGTTAGCTTTAGGATTAGGAATTGGTAGAGTTTTTTGGAGAATTTCAATTATTGGAGCCGCTAGGCTTTTTGAATATCAAACATGGAAAAATATGTTCGACCATATCATCGGTTTAGACCAAGATTTTTTCGACAAATGGAGAACTGGAGATTTGATGACTAGGTTCACTTCTGATGTTTCTACGTTGATGCGTATGCTAGGAATTCTGGTTATAATGCTCGTTGATACAATAGTATTGACGACCTTGACCGTTTTTGCAATGGGTACTTTTGTGAATTGGAGATTGACCTTTATATCGGTACTGCCTCTTCCTTTAATAGCAATTATATCACTCTTTTTTGGAAGATTCATTCACAGAAGATTCAGAGAATTACAAGAAAAAACTTCTGAGTTATCTAATATAACTGAAGAAAACGTCTCTGGTGTGGATGTTGTAAAGTTGTATTCTAACTATGATACCATGCAAGAGATATTTGACAACAAGTCTCAAGAGTTCTATAATTCTTACATTCGCTTGGTAAAAGTTTGGGGATTGATGTTTCCCTTAGCCATGTTAGTAGGACAATTAGCAACTATTTTTGTTTTCAATTTTGGTGGACCCATGGTAATAAACAATCAGATAACCCTTGGAGACTTCATAATGACAAATCAATATATCGGAATGTTGATATGGCCAATGATGGCGGTTGGAAACCTAATCAACCTAATACAAAGAGGAAGAGCTTCTTTAAAAAGGGTTAATGAAGTTTTAGAACAAAAAAATTCCATTCAAGAACCTCCAAGAGAAGATTTTGAATTTCAGGGACACTATCAAATCAACCATCTAACTTTCAAATATCCAGGTTCACAAAGAGAAGTTTTGAAGGATATAAACATGAATATAAACCCTGGAGAAATGGTAGCCTTTGTTGGAAGAATAGGTTCAGGAAAATCTACATTAGCAAAGCTCCTTGTAAAACTATACCCAGTTGAAAGAGGACAGATATTTTTAGACGGAAAAGATATTAACGATGTGAATGGTGAATTTATAAGAGACTATGTTTCTTATGTACCACAAGATAGTTTCTTATTTTCAATGACGATAAGAGAAAATATAGCTTTTGCTAATGAAAAAATGGAAGACAAAGTGGAAGAATTTGCAAAACTTTCTCATGTACACGATGACATAATGAGCTTCGAAAATAAATATGACACAATAGTTGGAGAAAGAGGAGCCACACTTTCTGGTGGCCAAAGGCAGAGGGTTACCATTGCAAGAGCTCTAGCCAAAAGATCAAAATGGATAATACTAGACGATTGTCTTTCCGCTGTAGATACCGAGACGGAAGAAGAAATAATCAAAACACTTAGACAACAAGCGGAAGGCAAAACAATTCTTGTTATATCCCACAGGCTCAAAGCGGTTAAAAATGCCGACCAAATCTATGTGTTCGACAATGGACAAATCGTTGAAAGCGGTAATCACAATCAGTTAATCTCACAAGAAGGTATTTACTATTCTATGTACATGAAACAATTAATAGAAAAAAATTTGGAGGAGTAGAGTAATGGCTTCTGTTCATGAGGAAATATTTTTAGAAGAAAAAGAAAAAAGCGAAGGCGATCTCAAAACTTTCCTGAGACTGTGGGTGTATATAAAAAAATACAAGTTACTACTTTTTTTGACCTTTTTAACTTTGGCTATAGCAACGATAATAGAGTTAGCGTTGCCAGTTTTCATACGATATGGGATTGATAATGTAATTAATGTGAATTATTCGTTTGATCTAGTCCCTGAAAGCGAAACACAATTTGTTGAACAGGAGAATGGAGCTTATAATCTAGAAAAAAGAGACAACAACTATTATATGGTTAACAATCAAACAGGCGAAAGAATACAAGTCTCAGGCGAGCAATATTCCCAATACTTTGACATAGCTATTCGAAAAATACAGATTTTTAGCCTTATTTTTATATCAGTGCTTGTGGGACAATTTCTTTTAAATTACGGTCAAGTTTTCTTTGCCAACGTAGTTGGCCAAAAAGTTATTTTTCACCTGAGGAAAGACTTATTCAGCCATATATTAAAACTCAAATATACATATTTTGAAAAAAATCCTCCAGGCAAAGTTACCACACGTGTGGTTAATGATACCCAAAATTTATCGGATTTCTTCAGTGATGTTGTAACAAGTTTGCTTAAAGATATAGCTATAATAATTGGGGTGATCATTTTAATGATGGTCCTAGACTTTGAACTTAGTTTGTATACAATGTCTATGTTCCCAGTTATTGTAGTTTCAGTTGTGTTATTCAGACATTTTGATAGAAAAGCCTACGACAAAGTCAGAACTAGAATATCTGCCTTAAATTCCTACTTAGCCGAAAATTTAGCTGGAAGTAATGTCACAAGATTATTCAATCAAGAAGAAAGAAAGAAAAAGGAATTCGATTACATGAGTACAAAGGTATATCGTGCTAATTTGCAACAAATGTATGTATTTGCGATCTTTAGACCTTTGATGAGTCTATTACAGTATTTTACGATTAGTATTTTGCTTTGGTTTGGTTCCTTGCAGTTAACAGATGGGCAAACAACCTTTGGAACCATCTATGCTTTCACTTCTTACATAGATATGTTTTTTAGACCCTTGTTTGACCTAGCAGAAAAGTATGACATAATGCAAAACGCATTTGCATCGGCTGGAAAAATTTTTAAGATATTTGATCAAGAACAGGAAAATTTTGGGAGGAAAAAATATACTACTATTCAAGAAGGAAAAGTTGAATTTCAAAACGTTAAATTCTCCTACGATGGAAATACAGAAGTTTTAAAAGGCGTAAGTTTCAAAATAAATCCCAACGAAAGAGTAGCCATAGTTGGAGAAACAGGTTCAGGAAAAACTACGATAATTAAATTGATAAGTGGACTTTACAAATATCAAAGTGGTAAAATACTACTAGACGATAAAGAATTATACGACTACGATCTCAACGAATTACGCAAAAAAATCGCTGTTGTACCTCAAGACGTATTCCTGTTCTCGGGAACTATTTTAGACAACATGAGATTATTTAACCAAGACATTCCGGATGAAGAAGTAAAAAAGGTTGCAAAATCCGTATATGCCGATGAAATTATCTCGCGGTTGCCCCAAAATTACTACACAGTCATTACAGAAAGAGGCGGAACTTTATCATCTGGTGAAAGACAATTGGTAGCCTTAACGAGGGCGGTACTTTTTAATTCAAAGATTATAATTTTAGACGAAGCTACAGCAAATGTTGATGTAGAAACTGAATTTTTAATACAACAAGCTTTGAATAAAATATCTGAACGTTCAACTATAATTTCCATTGCCCACAGACTTTCGACTGTGAAAAGCTCCAACAGGATAATAGTTGTGCATAAAGGGCTAGTTGTTGAAGAAGGAAGGCACGAAGAACTTATCAACAACCACGGAATTTATTACGATCTTTACAGACTTCAGTTCGAAAATAGCTAATAATTACCAGACTATGAAGGGGGTCTATATCTTGAATTTCTTCGATAATATACCACCAAGCACATCTGTCTCACCAATATCAAAGGAGCTTTATTTAAAAAATGATTCAAATATTGCGGTATTGATTCTACATGGTTACACGGGTTCTCCTCATGATATGTACTACATAGGTAGACAGATTCACAAATCTGGTTTTTCTATATACATACCTCGACTCCCCGGGCACGGAACCAATTCCAACGATTTTTTAAACTCTAATTGGAGAGATTGGCTCAGAAAATCGGTAGACTCTTATATTAATTTAAAAACCTACCATGAAAAAGTCTACATTTTAGGCCTTTCTATGGGTGGTGTAATAGCAACTCTCTTAGCAAGTAAATTTCATCCAGAAAAAATTGTCTTAGCTGCTCCTGCACTAAAAGCAAAAGATTGGAGAATAAATTTAACTCCATTCTTTGGCCTTATCGTTAAGAAAATAAAAAGAAAAAATCCTCAGACATTCGATGACGAAAAGCTTGCTTATCTAGCTAACCAATACTGGAATTATGACTGGCCTTCAAAGGCAGCTGATCTTTACAAACTGCAAAAAATGGCTCTTAAAAACCTTTCAAAAGTCACATCTAACACTTATGTGATACTTTCAAAAAAAGACGAAGCCGTTCCTTTTTCGGTAAAGGAAATTATAGAAAATAATATTAAAGGAAAAACCGAATTTCTGATATTAGAAGAAAGCGGGCACGTAGTTGTAAACGATATCGAAAAAGAAAAAGTGGCAGAACAGACTATAAATTGGCTTAAAAAAGAATAGTCAACGTAAAAATAATTTAATTATTTCTACTTTGAAATTCTTTCTTTTGATAAAACCTCTTGCAAGTAGTACCCGGTGTAAGTACCACTCTCAGCTACTTCTTCTGGGGTGCCTGTAGCCACAATATAACCCCCATTTTCTCCGCCTTCTGGTCCTAAGTCTATAATGTAATCTGCGTTTTTTACAATGTCCATCTCGTGTTCTATTACTATAACGGTATTACCCTTTTCAACGAGAATATTGAGAACTTTTATTAATTTCTTTATATCTTCAAAATGAAGACCCGTAGTAGGTTCATCGAGTATATAAACGGTATTCCCCGTTGCTTTTTTCCTTAGCTCGGAAGTTAATTTGATCCTTTGAGCTTCTCCACCAGAAAGGGTGGTTGCGGATTGACCCAATCTTATGTATCCCAAACCCACATCTTGCAGCAGTTCTAGAACATTTTTTATTAAAGGTAAGTTCTTGAAAAAGTCCAAAGCCTCATCCACAGTCATATCTAAAACATCAGAAATATTTTTACCTTTATAAGTGACCTTTAACGTTTCTTTGTTGTATCTCTTACCTTTACATACGTCACAGGTTACATACACATCAGGTAGAAATTGCATCTCAATCTTCAAAACTCCATGGCCTTTACAGGCTTCACACCTTCCGCCCTTAACGTTGAAGGAAAATCTTCCCTTGTCGTATCCTCTAATCTTAGCCTCAGGTGTTGCAGCGAACAGTTCACGAATATAATCAAATACTCCTGTATATGTAGCTGGGTTACTTCTTGGAGTTCTACCAATAGGACTTTGATCGATAGAGATCACGCTATCTATATATTCTAAACCTTCGATCTTTTCATACTCTCCGGGTCTCACCCTGGAATTATAAAGCTCCTTTTGCAAAGCCGGATACAACGTATCCATAATCAACGAAGATTTACCTGAGCCTGAAACTCCTGTTATAACCACAAATTTCCCCAAGGGAATCTCAACCGTGACATTTTTCAAATTGTTGTGTTTGGCACCGATTATCTTTAAACTAGCGTTCTTTTCTACTCGTTTTTTATCAATTATTTCTATTCTTGTTTCTCCCCTTAAATACTTCCCTGTAAGGGACCCATTAGAATTCTCTAACAACTTACTAGTAGGACCTTGAAAGATGACTTTTCCCCCATTGACACCTGCGCCGAGCCCAAGATCTATAATATAATCTGAGGCTCTAATAACGTTCTCGTCATGTTCGACAACTATTACCGTATTATCGAGGTCTCTCAACTTTTTCAAAGTATTTATAAGCCTGTCGTTATCTCTTTGGTGAAGACCTATAGTTGGCTCATCCAAAACATATGTCACTCCTGTTAACCCCGATCCAATCTGTGTAGCCAATCTAACCCTCTGGGACTCTCCACCAGAAAGAGTTGTCGCATTTCTTCCAAGTGTCAAATAATCAAGTCCTACATCGATCAAAAAAGTTAACCTTCTATTTATTTCTCTAAGAAGTTCGTGGGCAATTTCCATTTCAAAATCACTCAGTTTTAAAGCATCAAAGAAAAGTTTTAGTTCACTAATTGGCATTTCTGTCAAATCATATATATTGTATCCATCGATCCTAACGCTTAACGCTTCTTCCCTCAACCTTTTGCCATTACAGGCTTGACATGTCTTTTGAATCATGAAATTTCTTTCGATCCATTCCTTTATTTCCCGTGAATCCGTTTGCTTGTACCTTCTTTCGTACCAATTCACCATTCCTTCAAACCCTCTAGTAAACTCATAACTGTCTCCGTTCTTTTTTGAAAAGGAAAAATCTATTTCTTTGTCAGTCCCATACAGCAAGGTATTTAAAACTTTCGAAGGCATACTTTTTAAAAGTTTTGATGGATCCTCACCCAAACTTCGAACAACATCTTTCATCATGCTCACCATGAAAGTGTCTTTCCCCATATTCAAAGCAGCGCCATCTTCCAAAGACTTGTTTATATCAAATATATATTCAGGCTCAACCTCCAACTTAAAACCTAATCCATGGCATTCAGAACATGCACCATAAGGGCTATTAAACGAAAATAATTTAGGATTAATTTCTGGGAAACTGTAACCACATTTAGGGCAAGCTAGATTCTCAGAATAAGTTTGAGAAGAAAGGACGTTTTCATCATTATCCATTTCCCTAATTTCTACAAAGCCATCCCCTTCTTTAAGGGACAATTCAATGGCTTCGAAAATTCTCTCAAAATTATCTTTTCTTAACTTAACTCTATCAACAAGTAGGTTTATATTATGCCTATAGCTCTTTTCAAGTGAGTCTATCTCATCTAAATCGTATATCACCCCATCGATTTCCACTCTTTTGAAACCTGAAAGCTTCATACTATGTAGTTCTTTTTTAAACTCACCTTTCTTTTCCTTGGCAATTGGAGCAAAGATATATAATCTTGCATCCTCATTAAAATTCTTAAAAATATTATCCACAATTTCATCTACAGTAGAACTTTGCAGTGGGATATTGCACTTTGGGCAGTAAGCCTTACCAACCCTTGCAAACAACACCCTAATATAATCATAAATCTCTGTGATGGTACCTACCGTTGACCTTGGATTATGACTTACGGATTTTTGTTCAATAGCAATTGAAGGGGAGAGTCCTTCGATAAATTCTACATCGGGCTTTTTCAAATTGCCTAAAAATTGCCTTGCATAGGAAGAAACAGACTCTAAATACCTTCTTTGACCTTCCGCATATATGGTATCAAGTGCTAACGTTGATTTTCCTGAACCTGATAAGCCGGTAATGACTGAAAGAGTATTTTTAGGTATTTCAACATCTATATTTTTTAAATTATGCTCTCTAGCGCCTTTTATTCTAATCCATTTGTTATCCATACACATCCTCCTGGAAAGGCAAAAATTCACACCTTTTTTATACATTTATATTATACAATCAAAAAATTAACGCTAAAAGAATTTTATTTATCTTTTAACAAAGAAACCTCAAAACATCTTCATTGTTGGTTTTACCATCAAAAAACCATGGACCTAAAAACATATATGATATAATTACATTATGTGATTGGCAACTGGGTGGGGAGTATTTGCCGCAGTGTGCAAACCATGTTTTTAAATGATTTTGACCTTGATTTGGGGTTTTTAAGGGGAACCCCCTTAACGTTCGGCGAAGGGGCGCTAACAAAGACTAAACGCAGCTTACATAAAAAAACTAAAAACATTACCATAACAAGGAGTCCTCGAATGAAAACAGCAATGATATTTGGAACGCGGCCAGAAGCAATTAAAATGGCACCGTTATACAAAAAGCTGAAAGAAGAAAATATGGAGGTAAAAGTAATAGCAACCGCTCAGCACAGAGAAATGCTCGATCAAGTGTTGAATCTTTTCGAAATAAAACCAGATTACGACTTAAATATAATGACAAAAAATCAAACTCTACCCCAACTAACTTCAAAACTAATTACAGAGATAGATAAAATACTAAAAATTGAACCATTCGATTACATATTAGTACAAGGGGATACAACCTCCACTTTAGTAGCAAGCCTTGCTGCTTTTTACAACAAAATACCTGTTGGACACGTAGAAGCAGGCTTAAGAACGAACGATATATACAACCCCTTCCCAGAAGAAATGAATCGAAGACTAACAGGCACAATTGCAAAGCACCACTTTGCTTCCACCCAAAAGGCAAAAGATAATCTACTAAAAGAAGGGGTAGAAGAAAAAAACATAATAGTAACAGGCAACACGGTTATAGATGCATTACTATGGGTAAAAGAAAACAAAAACAAAGATATAGAAAAGATTAAAGAAAAGTACGACATAAAGAACAAAAAGTTTATCTTAGTAACCATGCATAGAAGAGAGAACTGGGGAAAACCGATAGAAAACGTGATGAAAGCGATAAAAAGGTATCTACACGAAAACGAAGAAATGCACATAGTATTTCCAGTTCACTTAAATCCAATAGTGAGAGAAAGTGTGTATAAAATACTTGGGAATGAGGAAAAAGCTATACTGATAGACCCAGTAGAATATTTAGAATTCATAGCGTTAATGGACGAAAGTTACTACATTATGACAGATTCAGGAGGGATACAAGAAGAAGCACCTACTTTGGGAAAACCAACGTTGGTATTAAGAGAAACAACGGAAAGGCCCGAAGCGATAGAAGCAGGAACAGCAAAATTAGTAGGAACGCAGGAAGAAAAAGTGTATCAAGCCATGAAAGAACTAGAAACAGAAAAATATGCACAAATGAGCAAAGCGAGCAACCCTTTTGGAGATGGCAAAGCATCTCAAAGAATCGTTGAATTTTTGAAAGAAAGATATTACTGCTGATAAGGGCTGTTTTCACTTGCCACCATTCTATTCCCTGACAAATCGGATATATAATACAATTCATCGTAAAGTTGCAAAAAATCTTTAATAGAAGTCTCTTCGCCCAAATCGATACATTTATTACCCTCATCAAGTTTAACTTTTAGATTGAAATCATCTATTATCTCCTTAACCTTAGAAAACTCAAATTTCTTATAATTACCTTTTTTGATAACCTTATAAAATCTCTTCAAATACGAAGGTTTTCCTTTGATTTTCTCACTAAAATAATCGATACTTTTTAATTTAATATCCTTACCAAAAAGGTTCTCCTCTCTCTTTATTTCCTCGATAACTTCATCTTTAGCCTCTTCATATTTCTTGTAAAACCCGAAATCTCTTTCAAAATAAGTCAAATTTCTAATTAAGACGGTATCTCCAACAACCATGTAATCAAAACTATTTTTTGGAATTAAGTAAAACTGTTCCTTTAAAGGTTGAATTTTACGTGCAGTAAGGGCTAAAATCCTTTTATCTTTAAAGATTTTGGAAGCTGTTAAATATTGAATACCCAACAAAAAATCATTCAACTCATTACTGTACAATTTTACTATCAGTTTGAACTTCTTAATTGTTTCCAAGTCTTTATTAGAATAATTTTTTATATACTTACCTTCACGAATAATCTCAACAATATCCCCAATATCGCTTACATTCTCATTGACATCTTTTAGATACAAAAAGCTCCTATCATCAATGACTGTCTCGTACTCATCTACCTTGTTTGACTCTTTGGCGTGTAAATCATTTAAAAACTCATCAGTAGAGTACAGAAAAATACTCTTGAAAAATGAGGGATCTTCATTTTTCAACCAAAATATCTGGTTGTTCTCATTTTGGATAAAAACATCCATTATGAAATCTGCTGAAGTACCTATTAAATCTCTAAGATGTTCTAAATTCTCTTTTAAAAAGATATTCTTTAAAATATCATCCCAATTAACTTTATTCATTTCTTGCCACCTATCCCCAAATAAATATCTTTAGAAAACTCTTTAACTTTCATTCCTTCTGTTATTGATTTTGAAATCAACCAAGCGGACCGCATACTTTTTTCGCTTCCATCCATAAAATAAACCTTGTAAATACTATAGCCAAACAAAGAAAGAATAGGGTTTATAGCTATCAAATCTGTCTTTACATAAATATTGCCTACGATAAAAACGATTATAGCAAAAGAAATCAACTCTTTAATGCCACCCATATTGATAAAAGGCAAGATATAAACAAAAATATAATCCAACAGCCTCACATTCTGCGATTCTACTTTCTCAAATTTAATGAACTTTTCCTCGGCATTCTTTTTGGCAGAAATAAAAAGAATCAATGAACCAACAAAAACAACAATCGAAAAAACACTAAAAATTAAGAACAAAACGTTCCCAAAATTATTAATGGCAAAGATAACAAAAAGAGGCAGATACGAAAGCAAAAACAAAAAAGATTTAAACAATGTATTGATCATACAAAAACCTCCCCAATGAGGAAATCTATTAATCTTAATAAATCACATATTCATAATTATAACATTAAACCCAACTTTTAATTCTATATCACCCTTCACCTCCATGTAGAAAGCAGTTGTTTCTTATGATATAATAAATCGGGGATAATAACAACAAAAGTCTTTATAATTTCAAGGTGAAATTTTATGAAAATACTGATCATTGGATACATGCACCCAAAATTTGACAAAAGAGTATACAGAACGGTTAAATCCCTTTCTAAAGTTCATGAAGTTATTTATCAATATTGGACTAATAAAGACGAAAAAGAATATACAGATGGAAATATTAAATACCTACCCATAAAAGAAATCAATGAAACAATAGGCAATCCATTAAAAAAGCTTATTAATAGAAGGCCTCTCGATAAAAAAATATGCGATTTGGTAGCCGAAGAAAATTACGACATCTTATACATGCATCATTTTTTAGCAAGCAAACCTTTGGATCCTTTTAAAATAGCAAAAAAAAGAAATAAAAAAATCGTTTACGATATTCACGAATACCATCCAGAAAACTTTTTAGCAGAGTTAGAAGGGATGATTGGAAATTTAAAAGTAAAAACCGTCTGGAGGTTCTTTAAAAAGCAATTAGATCTCTCAGATCTGGCAATATTCGTCTCAGAAGAAACAAGAAATGATGTTGTTAACAAAACGAACATAGATAAAGAAAAAACCTATATTATACCCAATTACGCAAATTTTATTATAAAACCTGATATTCAAAAAAAGAGAAAAGAAATTGTCTTAGTTGGTAAAGTAACAAGAAAGATAGAAGATGAGAAAAAAATATTAAAATCTTTAATCGAAAAGGGTTTTAGCTTCAAGATTATAGGAATGGATTCGAAAGAGTTTATGGACATAACCCATGAATCTACAGAATTTTTACCTTACGATGAAATGATGAATGAACTATCCAATTCCCTGTTTTCTCTAATTTCTTACAACACCGTCAAAAACAGAGATTATAAAAACGACATTTACGCCTTGCCTCATAAGTTTTACGATTCTTTAGCAGCAGGCACCCCCGTTATTGTAAAAGAATCTTTTGTTTCAATGGCTAAACAGGTAGAAAATTTAGGCTTAGGAGTGGTTATAGATCCATCTAAAGTGGAAGAAAGTGTTGAAAAAATCACTAACGCATACAAAAATTACGAAAAAATTATAAAAAACGTTGAAAAACACCAAAAAGAATTTATATGGAATGAAGAAAAAGAAAGGAATTTTCTTAACTTGATATCTCACATAACAACGTAATCCATACTTTAGTGATATCTGATTTCAGAAAGAGTAGTGAAAAAAGCTATTAAAAAAATAGATAACAATATCATAACGATTTACACTATAAACAACATTATAGCAACAAAAAAGTTCAATAGTTGATAAAAGAGGAGGAAAGATGTAAATGACAGCTATCAAGGTAGGAATCATTGGAGCAGGAAGTGCAGCATTTTCTTTAAGATTGGTTAGCGATCTTTGTAAAACAAAGGGATTATCAGGAAGTCTAGTATCCTTAATGGATATAGATAAAGACAGATTGAACGCAGTACACATGCTTGCTAAGAAATTTGCAGAAGAATTTGGAGCAGATTTGAGATTTGAAACTACAACAAATGTTGAAGACGCAATAAAAGACTCAAGTTTTGTTGTAAATACTGCCCTTGTTGGAGGGCACAGTTACTTTGAACAGGTAAGAAATATTTCAGAAAAACACGGATATTACAGAGGAATAGACTCACAAGAATTCAACATGGTTTCAGATTATTACACAATAAGCAATTTCAACCAATTAAAGTTCATGCATGATGTTGCAAAAGCTATTGAAAGGATATCTCCGAAGGCATGGCTTTTGCAGGCAGCAAACCCTGTCTTTGAACTAACAAATTTAATAACAAGAACGGTCCCAATAAATATGGTTGGAATATGCCATGGCCATCATGGAGTAGACCAAATAATTGAAAAATTAGGATTAGATACGGAAAAAGTCGAATGGCAAGTAGCTGGGGTAAACCATGGAATATGGTTAACAAAATTCATGTACGAAGGAAAAGATGCCTACCCATTAATTGATGAATTATTAGAAAAAGAGGTTAAAAACTTCAAACCCACCAATCCATTTGACGATCAACTCTCTCCCGTTGCAAAAGATATGTATGAATTCTATGGAAAAATGCCCATTGGAGACACAGTCAGAAATGGAAGCTGGAAATACCATTACAACCTTGAAACAAAGAAAAAATGGTTTGGAGAGCCATGGGGAGGCGTTGATTCAGAATTAGGATGGAAATGGTATCAAGACAGACAAGCAGAGATTGCATTAGCAATGCAAAAAGTTGCCAAATATTTCCAAGAAAATAAAAACGCCAAGCTACTTTCAAAAGAATCATTCAACGAGATAATTTCTCAAACAAAAAACGATGTAAAAGAAGAATTCACAAAAGAAATATACAACTTGCTAGACCCTGAGAGGAAAAGTGGCGAACAACATATATTGTTGGCAAATGCCTTATTAAACAATGAAAAAGCAGACCTTGTTCTCAATTTACCGAATAACGGTACTATACCTGGAATTCCAGACGATGTAGCCGTCGAGATCCCTGTGTATGCAGACAAAGATGGAATCCACCGTTATAAAATAGATCCACCACTTCCAGAAAGGATAACAAAGATGTACCTATACCCAAGAATTATGAGAATGGAATGGGCATTAGAAGCATTCCTAACTAGAGATAGAAAAGTACTTGAAGAATTTTTGATCAGAGATCCACGTACCAAATCTTACGACCAGGTAGTAAAAGTTATAGATGAAATTCTTGCTTTGCCAGGTAACGAAGAAATGAGGAAGCACTACAGCAAATAATAGTTTATTTTAGGGGGCTAATGCCCCCTTTATTTAACAAACAAGCCTATTTACAAAGATTTTGTATAAATCCTCATTATAAGTATCAGTGATAAATTTATCTATTTCTTCTATTTCAAATGTTTTCATTATAGATTTTTTACCAAACTTAGAACTATCAACAAGCATATATATTTCATTACAATTTTCTGCTACTATCTTTTTTATACTTGCACTTTGTGGAAGATTTTCAAATGTGCCTTCTTCAAAAGAAAAGGCACTACAAGAAAAAAAGGCTTTTTCTACACGGATTTCTTTCATCATATTCTCAGGAATTACCCCAACAGTTACACCATTTTTGTTATCTAATGTTCCACCTGCAACTACAACGTTGTGAGTAGGATTTTCACAGAGTGCCAATGCAGTGTAGAGATTATTAGTTACAATGTTTAAAAACTCTTTTTTTTGAGCTATTTTCTGAGCTAAAATATAGCAAGTACTACTTGCATCTAAAAACAAAGTCGAATCTCTAGTTATAAATTTTAAGGCTAACTCAGCAATCTTTTCTTTTTTATCCTGATTAAGTTTCATTCTTTCAAAAAATCGAGCTTCGGATAAATTATTTCTCTTTTTTCTTATACCTCCGTAGAATTTCTCAATTAGCCCTTTTTTATAAAGCTCTGAAATATCCCTTCTTAAAGTTACCATAGATACATCCAACTCTCGAGCCAAATCTTCTATATTAGCAGATTTTTCTCTCTCTAAAATTTCTAAAATTCTATCCTGCCTCATAACTTTTGTCATTAAAATCACTCTCCATCGATGTTTTATATAAATATGTTTTAAAGAAAAAATTAAAAAGTTTAAATTCATGCAAAAAATCCGATTATGGTCGATTATAATGAATTATTTCCGAATAACTCGAAAATTCTTTGATTATGTTAGTTTTGTATTTCGTCTAATTACTGATATACTATGATGAAATTATATCATAATATTATCACATGATGATCATATTTTACAAAAATATAATATTAAATTTAGGATTATCAATTCAAA
The DNA here is from genome assembly GCF_002895495.1 of Petrotoga sp. HWHPT.55.6.3. Classification (NCBI taxonomy): domain Bacteria; kingdom Thermotogati; phylum Thermotogota; class Thermotogae; order Petrotogales; family Petrotogaceae; genus Petrotoga; species Petrotoga sp. HWHPT.55.6.3. The sequence continues at coordinate 53,528 of NZ_AZRJ01000014.1, forward strand.
CAATAAAAAACAGGAGGCTACAACATGCTAGAGGAGCAATTAAAAAAAGAAGTTGCAGAATTTGCAAAATTAGTATGGGACAGAAAACTGACAGATGGAACAGGCGGAAATATGAGTATAAAATATGGAGACAAGATATATATTACTCCAACATCGACTATAAAACACTTTCTAACAGAGAAAGATATCATCACAGTAGATAAAAATGGAAATAAAATTGATGGGCTCAAAGAACCTTCTTCAGAAAGAAAAATGCATATTAAAATATACGAAAAAACAAATGATGTAAACGCAATTATTCATGCTCACCCAATATATGCTACCTCTTTCGCGATCACCTTTGAGAAATTACCTATAAACGCTCTTCCTGAATCTTCTTTAGTTTTGGATCCAATAACCTATATCCCCTATCAAATGCCTGGAACCCAGGAATTTGCAGATGCTTTTAACGAAGGTTTAGAAAAAGGATCTCGTGTATTCGTTCTCCAAAACCATGGTGTTACCGTTGCGGGAAAGGACATGAATGAAGCATATGTAAAGTTGGAAACTTTAGAGTTTCTCGCTCAAGTTTCATTTATTTCAAAACTCTATTCTAACGTGAATGAAATACCAAAAGAAAAAATAGCAGCATTTAAAGAATTTTTCAGAAGAAACAAGGAGGAGCAATGATGGAGTTAACTGAGATAAAAGAAAAAATAAAAAATTTTAAAGTAGAAGTCCCCTCATGGGGGTTCGGAAAATCTGGAACAAGATTTCATGCTTTTCATATTCCCGGTGAAGCCAGAAATGTTTATGAAAAAATTGATGACGCTGCATTTGTAAACAAAATAACCGATGCTGTATCTGCTGTTGCAATACATATACCATGGGACAAAGTTGAAGATTATAAAGCTTTAAAAGAGTACACAGAGGAAAAAGGATTAAAAATAGGTGCAGTCAATCCAAATTATTTTGAAGATGAAGACTACTTATTTGGTTCACTAAGTAATTCTAACTTAAAAATAAGGCAAAAAGCAATTGATCAAACTTTTGAATGTATAGAAATTATGAAACAAACAAATTCAAAAATTTTATCTATGTGGATCCCAGATGGTTCTAATTATCCTGGACAGATAGATTTCAATAAATCTTTTGAATTACTTGAAGATTCATTAAAACAAATTACGAAACATTTAGAAAAAGATATGACTATGCTTTTAGAATATAAATTCTTTGAACCTGCTTTTTATTCGACACTACTATTTGATTGGGGAACTTCATATATGTTGTCAAAAGAATTAGGAGAAAAAGTGAAAGTACTTGTCGATTTAGGTCATCATCCCCAAGGAACGAACATTGAATACATAGTTTCTTTATTATCTCAAAAAAAGAAGTTAGGTGGGTTTCATTTCAATTCAAGAAAATACGCAGACGATGATTTAACTGTAGGCTCTCTCAATCCGTATGAATTATTTCTAATCTTCGTCGAACTCAACAAATTTTTTGATCTTTCTGCAGAAAGTGAAAACCAAAAAATTAGCTTGGTATTAGATCAAAGTCACAATGTAAAACCAAAAATCCTTGCTGTGGTACAGTCCTTAAATAATCTACAAATTACCTATGCAAAGTCTCTACTAGTAGATTATGAAAAATTGAAACAAGCTCAAGAAAACCATGATGTTATAGAAGCAGAAGAAACTTTAAAAGAAGCATACGAAACAGATGTAAGGGAAATTTTAAGGGAGGTGAGAAAAGAAAAAGAATTACCTGAAGATACAATAAAATACGTAAAGGAGAGTGATGAGTACTGGAAGATGGTGAAGGAAAGAGAAACGATATATTAAATTGATTTGCTGGTCATTTGAGAAGAACAGGATTACAACATTTTTTTGTATTAAAAGGAGAAACCAATATGAAACCCGATGTTAAAGGGATGTATACTGTATATTCTATAAATCCTTTAGCTTTAAAAGATACAAGGCCCAGGCTGTCGTGGGTAGTTGAAACCAGTGAAAAAAGGAAAAAACAAAGTGCCTATCGAGTTTTAATATCATCATCTCAACAACTCATTGAACAAGATGAAGGAAATATCTGGGATACTCATAAAATCGAAAGTGAAGATAATTACTGCTACTATAGCGGTGAAGAATTGGAAAGCTTCAAAAGGTATTACTGGAAAGTTAAAATATGGGATGAAAAAGGAGAGGAAAGCAGTTGGAGTAAAGTATCTTTTTTTGAAACTGGACCTTTGAGTAAAAGCGATTGGAAAGCAAAATGGATCACAAAAGAAGATCTAAAAACATTCTATTCTGCAGGTGATTTTAGCACAGAAAAATTCAAACATTACCATGCTGGGTATTTTAGAAAAACATTTGAAATTAAAAATGAGGTACAGAGTGCTAGAGCATATATTAGTGGGTTAGGGTTCTACGAACTTTATCTAAATGGAGAAAAAGTAGGAAATAACGTTCTTGACCCTGGACAATCAGAATATTCCAAAGAAGCTTTGTTTAATGTTTACGATATTACTTCCTTTCTTACAGGGCAGAATTGTGTAGGAGTGATTTTAGGTAACGGAAGGCATTTGGAACAATTTGGATATTCGAAACCAAAACTTATAATTCAAATATTGGTCGAATATGTAAATGGAGAAAAAGAATATATATTAAGTGATGAAAGTTGGGCTTCATCTCATGGACCCTTACAGGAAAATGGAATATATTACGGTGAAAAATACGATCGAACATTAGAAATGCCAGGTTGGAACACTTACCATTTTGATGCTTCAAATTGGGAAGAAGTAGAAATTACAAAAGGCCCAAATTTGAGGTATCAAAATATGCCACCAATTAGGGTCACAAAAATTCTCAAGCCCATAAAAATGTACACCCTAAAACCAGGAGTATTTGTATATGATTTTGGTCAGAACTTTACAGGTTGGGTAAAAATTAGTGTATCTGGTCCTAAAGGTGCGCAATTAAAACTAAGACATAGCGAACTAGTCAATGAAGATGGCTCTTTAAAAACTAATACAATTCGTAAAGCTGAAGCTACAGATACGTATATCCTAAAAGGTGAAGGTAAAGAAAGCTACGAACCACGATTCACTTACCATGGTTTTAGATATGTGGAAGTAAGCGGATTCCCATTTGTTCCTACAATAGAAAATATAGAAGGCCGTTTTGTTCATTCAGATGTAGAAAAGGTTGGTGACTTTTACTGTTCAAATGAACTTATAAATAAAATCCATAAAAATATATTGTGGGGACAATTGAGTAACCTACATAGTATTCCCACAGATTGCCCTCAGCGAGATGAAAGATTTGGATGGATGGGAGATGCACAATTATCTGCGGAAGAAGCGATATATAATTTTGATATGAACCTTTTTTATGAAAATTATCTTCAGGAGATAAAATTATCGCAAAAAGAGGACGGCTCAATTTCTGATGTTGTACCTGCCTATATAAAACTTTATCCAGCAGATCCTGCATGGGGAACTGCGTACATAACGATAGCTTGGTACTTGTATAAATACTATAAAAATGAAAAAGCTTTGTCAGATCACTATGAATCTATGAAAAAGTACGTAGAATTTTTACATAGGAGTAGTGAAAACAATTTGCTAAAAAAATTGGGCAAATTTGGTGATTGGTGCCCCCCAGGAGCTATATCTCCTAAAAAAACCCCTGTGGAGTTCACTTCAACATGGTATTACTACAATGACGTTTATCTCTTTTCAAAAATTGCAGAGGTTTTAGGAAAAGAAAAAGATGCTCAACATTACTTTGAGTTATCTGAAAACATTAAAAAATCTTTTAATGACTACTTTCTTAAAGATTATGGTTACGAAAGTAGAATGTTTGGACCAGTAGATCAATTAATTTCTCAAACATCACAAATTCTCCCTTTATACTACAACATGGTTCAGAATGATAAAAAAGAATTTATTTTAGATAAATTGATAAATAATATTGTGGAGCATCAGGATTCTCATCTAGATACAGGAATAGTGGGAACAAGGTATTTATTCGATGTGCTAAGTGAAAATGGATACTCAGACCTCGCCTTTAGAATAGCAACCCAAGAAAGCTATCCAAGCTGGGGATACATGATTAAAGAAGGCGCAACCACCGTTTGGGAGAGGTGGGAAAAGTTAGAAGCTGGAGGAATGAACTCTCAAAATCATATTATGTTAGGCTCTGTGGATACCTTTTTTTATAAATATTTGGCTGGTATATCTTTAGAAAAAGATGGATGGAAAAAAGCAAAAATTAAGCCTCATTTAGTTGGTGACGAAAAATTTGCCTCAGCTAAAATTAAAACAATAAGCGGTGAATTTCATGTTTCTTGGGAAAAATGTGAAAACCTATTTAAGCTCTCGGTAGTAATACCTTTTGGAACGGAAGCTGACGTATTTATCCCCAAATTATGGGATGAATTTAATTTGAAAGAGGGAGAAGATTTATTGTTCGGCAACGAACAAATTAAAGATTTTAAAGAAAGAAATAATATTAAACTAAAAGAATATAACGAAGAAAATATAATCTTAAATTTAGGTAGTGGTCAATATTATTTTGAATTAGAGAAAAAATAAAGGAGAATCCATATGTTGTACCCTAAGAAAATAGAAAAACTAACAGAAGATTTTTTTAAAGATCCACCAAGTGAATATCGGGGTGCGCCTTTTTGGTCGTGGAATTCAAAGTTGAATCCTAATGAATTGAACGAACAGATAGATGTTTTTAAATTAATGGGGATGGGTGGTTTCCATATTCATCCAAGAACTGGTTTGGCAGTAAATTACTTAAGTGACGAATTTATGAATTTAGTAAACTTTTGTAATGAGAAAGCAAAAAAAGAAAAGATGCTTTGTTGGCTATACGACGAGGACCGTTGGCCGTCTGGATTTGCCGGAGGCTACGTTACAAAAGACAATAGGTACAGACAACGTTTTCTTGTTTTCACTCCTTTTGAATACAATGATTTAGAAGAAGCTGTTACTCATTCAGGTAGAATAGAAGGCAAAAAGAGAAAACTTCTTGGAAAATATGAAATATCTTTAAAAAACGGCTATTTAGTTCATTATAAGAGATTAAAAGACAACGGTAAAGTGAGAAATGGTTCAGATATATGGTGGGCTTATCTTGAAATAGCTACAGATGATCCTTGGTTTAACAATCAATCTTATGTTAATACACTAGATAAACATGCAATTCTAAGGTTTTTAGATATAACTCACGAAAAATATTACAAAGAATTAAGAAAAGATTTTGGCAAATCAATTCCCGCCATCTTTACAGACGAACCTCAATTTGCCAAAAAAAGTTACTTACCATTTTCGGATGAAAAAAAAGAGGTAGTTCTTCCATTTACAGATGATTTGGAAGAAAGTTATTATAATATCTACAACGAAAGCTTAATAGATCGTCTTCCCGAACTGATATGGGAGTTACCGAATGATCAAGTTTCAGTTGTTAGATATAGGTACCATGATCACTTAACAGAACGTTTTGTATCAGCATTTGCTGATACGATAGGAAATTGGTGTGAAAAGCACGAGATTATGTTAACAGGTCATTTAATGGAAGAACCTACGCTAGAATCTCAAACAGCTGCTGTTGGCGAAGCTATGAGATCTTATAGATCTTTTCAACTTCCTGGGATAGACATGTTATGCGATTGGAGAGAATTTTCTACAGCAAAGCAAGCTCAAAGTGCTGCACATCAATATGGTAGAGAAGGTGTCTTAAGTGAGATATATGGTGTTACCAACTGGGATTTTGATTTCAGAGGTTACAAACTGGCAGGAGATTGGCAAGCTGCTTTGGGAGTTACCGTGAGGGTTCATCATCTCACATGGTATTCTATGGAAGGAGAAGCTAAAAGGGATTATCCCCCTAGCATTGGATACCAAATTCCTTGGTACAAAGAATATTCTCTAATTGAAAATCATTTTTCTCGCTTAAATACCGTTTTAACAAGAGGGGAGCCTATAGTAAGGGTAGGGGTAATACATCCAATCGAGTCTTATTGGTTACACTGGGGACCAAAAGATAAGACCGCTACTAAAAGAGAAGAAATGGAAACAAATTTTAAAAATATTATAGAATGGTTGCTTTTCGGTCTCATAGATTTTGATTTTATATCTGAATCGTTATTACCTTCTTTGTCAGAACTTCAAGAAAAAGATACCTTCCAAGTTGGTAAGATGAATTACGAAGTTATAATAGTTCCTGGTTGTGAAACCCTTAGAAAAACGACCTTGGAAAGGCTTGATATGTTTCAGAAATCTGGTGGAAAAATAATATTCCTTTCAGAACCTCCAAAATTTGTTGATGCAGTTGAATCTGATAGAGTTAAAGAATTGGCTAAAAAATCATTAATTATTCCCTTTTCCAAAAGTGCATTGTTACGAGAATTAAATCAGTATAAGGATATAGAAATATTTAAAGAAGATGGTACACCTTCTGATAAGCTATTTTATCAATTGAGATCTGAAGAAGACAAAAGATGGCTGTTCATCTCGCATGTATATAAAATGAAAAATCCTGATATTGCACAAAAAGAAAAAATATCTATCATAATTAAAGGAATATGGGAGCCTGTTATCTACGATACTGTAAATGCAGAAATAAAACAGTGTGAAGCTGAAATAAAAAATGGAACAACAGTGATAAAACACGAATTTTATCCTCACGATAGCTTATTGCTAGAATTAAAACCCTCCCAACCACGTAAAAAAGAACAAAAGAAAAACACATTGTCACCTATGAAAGAAATTCAAATAGAAGACCCAGTTTTTTACTCATTATCAGAACCGAATGTTGTTGTGCTTGATATGGCGGAATATTCATTTGACAACGGTGAATGGCAATCAAAAGAAGAAATATTAAGAATAGACAACAAGTTTAGAGAACTTTTAGGATATCCATTTAGAAAAAAGAAAGTCGCTCAACCATGGACTAACAAAGAAGAAGAACCATATAATCACTTGTTGAAATTAAAGTACACAATAGAATCCGAAATAGAAGTAAACGATCCATTATTGGCTTTAGAAAACCCGGAAAACACAAAAATTATTGTTAACGGTAAAAAAGTAGAATCTAAAGTTTCGGGTTGGTTTGTAGATAAATGTATAAAAAAGGTTCATATACCAAATTTACCAAAAGGATTTACAGAAATTATACTTGAAATACCTTTCAATTCGAAAACCAATATTGAATGGAATTATTTATTAGGAGACTTTGGTGTAGAAGTTAGGGGAAAACATGTAAAAATTGTTGAACCTAAAAAAGAACTCTCATTTGGAGACTGGGTCAATCAAGGACTTCCTTTTTACGCTGGTAATATAACTTATCATTGTACAATTGAATATGAAAAAGAAAGTGCCGCAGAGCTAGAAATTCCACAATTTAGAACTGCTTTGCTTTCAGTATCGGTAGATGGCTATGAAAAAGGAAAGATTGCTTTCGCTCCTTATACATTAGAATTGGGTAAACTCTCAAAGGGAAGACACACAATAGACATTACCGCTTACGGAAATAGAATAAATGCTTTTGGAACCATACATAACTGCGATGAAACCTATTCTTGGTTTGGTCCAGATGCTTGGAGAACAACGGGGAATCAATGGTCATATGAATACAGACTTAAACCTATGGGAATTCTAATCTCTCCCAAAATAAGAATTAAAACAACTGAAGGCTAAATCAACATTCATTGACATCATAGAAACAAAATGATTTTAAAAAAGTGTCACAAGGCGAAATTTTATAGAGGAGGTATTACAAATGAGAAGATACAAACTGTTTTTAAACGGTGAATTTGTAGAGTCAGTTTCTGGTAAAATGATAAAGGTAATAAATCCAGCCAACGAAGAAGTAATCTCCGAGGTTCCTGAAGCATCGGTTGAAGAAACTAAAAAAGCTATAGATGCAGCATATGAAGCTCAAAAGAAATGGGAAAAATTGCCAGCTATAGAAAGGGCAAAATATTTAAAAAAGATCGCAGATGGCATAAGAAAAAACGCTAAGATGTTAACAGAAATATTAATGGAAGAACAAGGTAAAATTAGAAGTTTAGCCGAAACTGAGATAAATTTCACTGCGGATTACATCGACTACATGGCTGAATGGGCTAGAAGAATTGAAGGAGAGATCATCCCAAGCGACAAACCAAATGAAAATATTTTCCTATATAAAGCGCCAATTGGTGTAGTTGCGGGGATACTTCCATGGAATTTTCCTTTTTTCCTAATTGCCAGAAAAATGGCCCCAGCGTTGATTACAGGAAATACTATAGTTGTAAAACCAAGTTCAGATACCCCCAACAACGCTTTTGAGTTCGCAAAAATAGTTGCAGAAAGTGGTTTACCAAAAGGTGTTTTCAATTTGATAACAGGTAGAGGCTCAGTTGTCGGTGAAGAGTTAGCTTCCAATCCAAAAGTTGGAATGGTAAGTTTTACAGGAAGTGTTGAAGCTGGTTCAAGAATAATGGCATTAGCTTCAAAAAACATTACAAAAGTATCTTTAGAGTTGGGAGGAAAAGCTCCTGCAATAGTTATGGATGATGCCAACCTAGACGATGCGGTAAAATATATAAAACAATCAAGGGTAATAAATACAGGACAAGTTTGCAACTGTGCCGAAAGGGTTTACGTGCATGAAAAGGTAGCAGATGAGTTTATTGAAAAAATGACTATAGCAATGGAAGACACAAAATACGGTGTTCCTTTAAAAGAAACCGATATAGAGATGGGACCCTTGATCAACAAGAACGCTCTTGAATCTGTTAAAGGATTTGTTAAAAGAGCCATAGATCAAGGAGCAAAATTGTTAACAGGAGGAGAAGACGATAAATTTGAAAAAGGATACTATTACAAAGCTACAGTTTTAGCCAATTGTACTCAAGATATGGAAATAATTCAAAAAGAAGTTTTTGGTCCAGTACTTCCCATTGTTACTTTCAAGGATCTTGATCAAGCCATTGAGTATGCAAACGACTGTGAGTATGGTTTAACATCGTCTATTTACACTCAGAACTTAGACGTTATGATGAGAGCGGCAAACGAAATAAAGTTTGGCGAGACTTATGTAAATAGAGAAAATTTTGAAGCCATGCAAGGTTTTCACGCTGGCTGGAGAAAATCTGGTATCGGTGGAGACGATGGAAAACATGGTGTAGAGGAATTTCTAAACACACATGTATTGTATATTCAATACAACACTAACAAGAAATAATTTTGAAGGTGTGAAAAAATGAGAGTTAAAATCCCATATGGTAAAGAAGTAAAAAAATTAGATTTAGATGAAAATTTAAATGTTTCTTTATTAAAAAAGTCGGAAGCTAAGGGCGTGTGGGGTGCTTTTGACATTGAGATGATGAAAGCGTTGAGTTCTCCTTTTGGCACCCCTTCTCTTTCAACCTTGGCTAAAAGGAAAAAAGACTGTTGCATAGTTATTTCGGATACCACAAGACCCGTACCAAATTCTCTTATTTTGCCCTATATAATCTATTCCGTGAGGTTAGGTGGTATTAAAAAGGAGAATATATCAATCCTAATCGCAAATGGTTCACATGAACCAGTCCCAGAAAGTATGTTTGAAGAATTAGTTGGTAAAGAAGTTTTGGATGAAAATATAAAAATAATTAATCACGATGCATACGATGATACTCAATTGAAAAAGATTGGGCAAACTTCTTCTGGTTGCCCCGCTATTGTGAATAAAAAATATTTAGAAGCGGACTTAAAGATCTGTACAGGTTTAATAGAACCCCATTTTATGGCAGGATATTCAGGGGGAAGAAAGTCAATCTGCCCAGGAATCGTTGGCATTGAAACCTTGAAAGTATTTCATGGTGTTCAGGCAATGGGAGATCCACATTCAAAAAGTTGTCAGCTAGAAAATAATCCTGTTGATAAAATCGCTAGAGAAGTGGCTTTGATGGCTGGCTGTGATTTCATAGTAAACGTTTCTTTAAACGGGAAAAATGAAGTGAATGGGATTTATGCAGGTGATATCTTTCAAGCTCACGAGATAGGTTGTAATATGGTAGCATATGATTCAATAGTGAAAATTGAAGAACCTGTGGATATAGTGATAACCTCAAATGGAGGATATCCTTTAGACCAGAACTTTTATCAAACCATTAAAGGTTTAGTTGAAGCTTCAGAGATTTTAAAACCTGATGGAGTAATAATAATGGCTTCTAAATGCGAAAATGGCATCGGGAAAAAAGAATTTAAAGAAATGCTTTTAGAAGTAAAAGAGAAGGGAATAAAAGAATTTTTAAAAAACCATGATTCGTCAGAAACTTTCAAAAGCGATCAATGGGAAGTCCAAAAGTTAACTCAAGTATTAGAGAAAACGAAAAACATTTTTATGTTGTCATCGTTAGATGAAGAAGAGTACAAGTATACTTTTTCAAATAAAATCAATAGTTTAGAAAAAGGATTAAAAAACGCTTTAAAATTAAAAGGGCACCGTGCCAAGATAGCGGTAATTCCTCAAGGGCCCTACGTTGTTGGAAAGATAAAAAATTGAAAAGGAGCCAAGTTTAGTCAACAACCCCCGTCTAAAGACGGAGGCGAAAAGCCTCGGAGTTGACCAGCCTAAGTTTGAAAACAGCTTAACGGCAAAGTTGGAAGACTACGTTATTCTGGTCATGACACCTTGGAATGCTGGAGCCAGTTCCATGCCCTGTCGTTCAACATTAAACAGGCATACGGGGTTGAAGCCAGTGTGTTGAACGCAAAAAGCCAGAATAACATTGGCGAGGCTCACTTTAACCCGAAAGGGATAACGGGAGGTAACTTCCATGGAAAAGAGATCTGTACAACGAGTTTTTGTGTTAGATAAAAACAAACAGCCACTTATGCCATGTCATCCTGCGAGGGCAAGAGAGTTACTGAAGAAAGGGAAAGCAGCAGTATTTCGTTACCATCCATTCACAATTATTCTGAAAGATCGTGAAGGTGGAGATACTCAACCTATACAGGTTAAAATCGATCCTGGCAGTAAGTATACTGGAGTTGCTTTAGTAGCAGATTTTAAACGTGGTAAGAAAGTTATTTGGGCATCTGTGATTTATCACAGAGGACATGTAATTAAAAAAAATTTAGATACTCGTAGAGGGGTAAGACGTTTTCGTAGAAATCGAAAAACAAGATACCGAAAGCCACGATTTTTGAATAGGAAGAGAAAGGAAGGTTGGTTGCCACCTAGTCTCATAAGTCGTGCAGAAAACATTCTTACATGGGTTAAACGTATTCGACGTTTTTCTCCAGTTACGAGTATTTCAATGGAGTTAGTCCGTTTTGATACTCAAAAGCTACAAAATCCAGAGATTAAGGGGGTAGAGTATCAACGAGGAACATTGTATGGATATGAAGTAAAAGAGTATCTCCTCGAAAAATGGGGTAGAAAATGTGCATATTGCGGTAAAGAAAATGTACCGTTAGAAATAGAACATATCGTACCAAAATCTAAAGGTGGAAGTGACAGAATAAGTAACCTAACATTAGCTTGCCACGAATGCAATCAGAAGAAAAATAATCAATCTATCGATGAGTTTCTAGCTAACAATCCTAAAAAATTGAACCAAATAAAGGCAAGAGCAAAGGGGCCCCTCAAAGATGTAGCATCAGTTAATGCTACACGTTGGTATCTGTTTAACCAGTTGAAGAAAGAAGGATTACCTATCGAAGTAGGAACTGGTGGACAGACAAAATACAATCGTGAGATGCAAAATTATTCCAAAAAACATTGGATAGATGCAGCTTGTGTAGGAGAAAGTGGTTATAACGTTCAACTCGAACCAGATATGCAAGTCTTAGAAATCACAGCGATGGGTCATGGAATGCGTAGAATATGTTTTGTAGATAAATATGGGTTTCCAAAGAGTTATCGCCCAAAAGAACGAACATATATGGGATACAAAACAGGCGACATAGTCTTAGCAAATGTACCAAAAGGGAAAAATAAAGGTATCCATATTGGGCGAATTGCAATACGACATAGGCCAAGCTTTTTATTAAATGGTGTTGGTGATGTACATCCAAAATATCTTACATTACTACAAAAGAATGACGGTTATGGATATCAAATATCTTAAAAGGAGGAGAGATTCTGCATTCCTCTCACCATTAAAATGGTGAGTCCCCTGCAGATTTTTTTTCATGGAAATATGCGTATTAGTCAAACAAGTACCTTCCACTGACAAAGTACAGATAGATGAGGAAACTGGAACAATGATAAGGAGTGAATTAGAATCCGAACTCAACCCATTGGACATGTACGCAGTCGAAGAAGCAGTGAGAATAAAAGAAAGCACACCACAAACTAAGATAACGGTAGTAACGATGGGGCCTTCTTCAGCAGAATACGCACTAAAAGAAGCAATATCCATGGGATGTGATGAAGGAGTATTACTAACAGATAGAAAGTTTGCCGGCGCTGACACATTAGCAACCGCTTATACACTGACTCAATATTTAAAAGACAAACATTACGACATAATATTCGCCGGTGAAAGGGCAACAGACGGGGAAACAGGTCAAGTAGGACCATCTGTTGGCACACAGTTAGATATTCCTATACTAACCTATGTCAACAAGATAATTAACATAACAAACGATACGATAATCGTTCAAAGGGCTATAGAAGGCGGAAATGAAATTATTCAAACCGAGTTACCAGCTTTAATAACAGTTGTAAAGGAAATAAACGAGCCAAGACTACCGAATTTAGAAAACAAACTAAAAGCTAAAAAAAGTATTATAAGAATAATGAGCAATCAAGAGTTGAAAATAGAGGAAGGAAAGTTAGGACTTAAAGGGTCTCCAACAAGGGTTGTAAAAGTATTTTATCCAAAGATATCAAGAAATGGTGAAAAGATGGTAGTAAAAACCCCAAAAGAAGCGGTAGAAAAAATAACAAACTTCCTAAAAGAAAAAGGCGTGATATCATGAACCAAGAATACAAAGGCGTATGGACGATAGCTGAGATAAATGAAGGAAAAATAGAAACAGTATCGTACGAATTACTATCATGGGGAAAAGACTTAGCCACAAAATTGAATGTTGAACTATCAAGTGTAGTAATATCAAACAAAGTGGAGAATTTAGATAGCCTTATTCAATATGGGGCTGACAACGTATACTATGTTGAAGATAAGAAACTAGAACATTTCTATCCTGATGTACACACAAACATACTCAAAAAAATGGTAGAAGATTTCAAACCTGAAATAATACTTGCATCTGCAACTACAAGGGGAAGAACTCTCATGCCCGCTCTTGCTGCAAAATTAAATACGGGCTTAACAGCTGATTGTACGGACTTTGAAATAGAAGAAAAAACAAGATCTCTGATACAAATAAGGCCTGCTATAGGTGGAAACGTGATGGCAAAGATAAAAACAATAACAAAACCACAGATGGCTACGGTAAGACCTAAATCGAAACTACCTTTAGCTAAAGACGAAAACAGGAAAGGGAAAATAACAAAAATAGAGTACGATGAAGAACTCTTTCGATCAAAATATAGATGGATAGAATTTAAAAAAGACGAATCCAGCATACAACCACTTCAGCAAGCTGATGTAATCGTATCAGGTGGTAAAGGTTTAAAAAAGCCTGAGAATTTCAAATACTTACAAAACATATCAAAGAAACTAAAAGGTGCAGTTGGGGCGACTAGGGCGGTAGTAGATATGGGGTGGATAGACTACTCTCACCAAGTGGGACTTTCCGGAAAAACGGTCAGCCCAAAACTGTACATAGCCATAGGAATATCTGGTGCGGTGCAACACATAGCTGGAATGTCGTCATCTAAATATATTATAGCGATAAACAAGGACCCAGAGGCACCGATTTTCAAGGTATCTGATCTTGGAATTGTATGTGATGCTTTGGATATACTGCCGTTGTTAGAAAAAGAAATAAAATCAGGTGATCAAAATGAGTGAATACAGAAAAGTAACTACCAATACCGTTGAAAAGTTGAGAAAAATATTAAAAAACGATGCACTGTTGATATACGATGATACCGAAAGTCTAAAAAGTTACTCAAACGATGAATCAGGTGGAGAGTATTACGCACACATGCCAGATGTTGTAGTAAAACCAGAAACCAAAGAGCAAATTTCCCAAATAATAAAACTGGCAAACGACGAAATGATCCCCATAACACCACGAGGAGCTGGCAGTGGATTGGCTGGTGCGGATATACCGATATTTGGAGGAATAGTAATATCCCTTGAGAGAATGAACAGAATAATAGAAATAGATTCAGAAAATTTAGTCGCTGTGGTTGAACCAGGGGTAGTCACGAACGATCTATGTAGAATTGTATCAGAAAAAGGATTATACTATGCAGGATATCCCATGAGTGTAGAAACAAGTTTCATTGGTGGCAACGTTGCTACCAATGCAGGTGGGAGTAAAGTGATAAAATATGGAAACACATCTCACCATATATTGGGATTAGAGGTAGTAATGCCTGACGGTGAGATAGTAGAATATGGGGGAAAAAGAAGAAAAGATTCGAGTGGTTACAACCTATTACAACTCTTTATAGGTTCAGAAGGAACGCTCGGAATATTCACAAAGATATACGTAAATCTTATACCCCAGCCAGGGAAAGTCGTTGACTTGCTGGTTCCCTTTGAAAGTGTTGAAAAAGCTATAAGCAATGTCGCTCCATTAATGGTCGAAACAAAGAGTTTGCCCTCAGGAATAGAATTCATAGACAAGAAATCCATTTACTATGCTTCAAAATACACTGGAATGAAATTACCCTACCAAGACGAGGTAGAATCTTATCTCATAGTTCAATACGAAGCAACGAGCTTGCAAGAGATTGAAGAATTGTACGAAAAAGGTGGCAAAGCATTACAAAAGAACGGAGCAAAAGACGTATTCATAGCAGATAACAGAAGTAACTCTGAAAAGATATGGCGTATGAGAAGGAACTGGTTGGAAAGTTTAAAAGCTGTAGATCCGTATGTACCAACTGGAGATGTCGTAGTACCAACATCGAAGATACCTGAAATGATGACATACATCAACGAAGTAGCCAACGAGTTTAACATAGATATTCCTGTGGCAGGACATGCAGCTGATGGTAACCTCCATCCTGCACCATTAAAACCAAAAAATCTTCCACCAAATGAATGGAAAACCTTATCGGAAGAGATACTTGGAAAAATAGCGATGAAAGCTGCCCAAATGGGTGGAGCCATAAGCGGGGAACATGGAGTAGGGTTCATAAAAAAGGAGTTACTAAAAAAGACAAAACCAAAACAGTACAAATGGATGCAAGAGGTAAAAGAAACGCTTGACCCTAATAACATTATGAACCCAGGGAAGTTATTCTAAAAAAATTTTCAAAGAAAAGGTGATAATTTTGAAATATCTACACTTAGCTATCGACCTCGGAGCGTCAGGTGGAAAAGTAATGGCAGGTAACATACAGAATGACAAACTTATCTTGAGTGAAGTAAACCGTTTTTCAAACTCCCCGGTTGAAATAAATGGAATATCTTATTGGAATATCTTGAATCTGTATGATCATATAATTGAGAGCATTCACATAGCTCAAAAAAATGATCAAAAGATACTGTCTTTAGGTATAGATAGTTGGGGAGTGGACTTCGGACTTTTAAACAAAAACGGTTATTTAATAAACAATCCAATTCATTACAGAAATATGTTTAAAACGAATACAATGCAAGAGACAATAGAAAAGGTTGGCAAGAAATGGATATATGAACACTCCCCAACACAGTTTCAACCGTTCAATACATTGTACCAAATATTAGCCTACCAAAAATATGCTCCAGATTTTGTCAAAATCTCAAAAGACCTATTGATGATCCCTTCGTTGCTAAATTATTTTTTAACAGGTGAAAAAGCTATTGATTTTACAATGGCTACAACTACTCAAATTTATAATCATAGAAAAAGAAAATGGGACGATGAAATAATGAAAAAGTTTGACATTCCTGATATATTACCTGAAATAGTACCTGCCGGTACAAAAATCGGTAAAATAAAAATAGATGTTTTAAATAACAATTCAAACATAGATGTAATTCTTCCAGCCAGTCACGACACAGGGTCCGCATATTCCGCAATTGCTTCAGACCCCTCAGATACCATGTTCATTAGCTTAGGAACATGGTGCTTGACTGGTGCCATTGTTAATGAGGTCCCCTACAACGAAGAACTCATGGAAAACAATTTAGCCGCAGAGGGTTGCTTGGATGGATCTTTTAGAATATTGGCAAACGTAACAGGAATGTGGTTAATCCAAGGTATTATAAAAAGTCTCAACTTGCCGGATAATAGCGATACTTATCAAAAAATTACAGAAATGGCACAGAACGCAAAACCATTTTCTTCTTATATCAATGTAGATGATCCTTCTTTACAAAACCCTCAAGACATGATACAGGCAATAATTCAACAATCTATAAAAGATAACGATACCGTTTTAAATGAAACATCTCAAGTTATAAGAACGGCGTTGGAAGGGATTGCCTTCAAAGTAAATGAAGTTAAAGAAAAACTATCAAAGATATTGGAAATCGAGTTTAAAAGGATCCATGTGGTAGGTGGAGGAACCAGAAATAAATTACTTTGTCAATTCATTGCGGATGCAACAGGACTAACTGTTTTAACTGGCCCTATTGAAGGAACAGCCGTAGGAAACTTAGTCTCTCAGTTATACGCCTTGGAACTTGTAAAAAACTTTGAGGAAGCACGGGACTTAATAAAAAGATCTTTCGAATTTCAATGTTTTGAGCCAAAAGAACATGATATCTGGAAAGAGGCTTTTATTTCTTTTCAAAAGAAAAAATGATATAATTAATACGAATAATGGGCGGACTCTTGTCCGCTTTTTGTATATGAAAGGAGTGGAAATTCCTTTATCCAAATGTCATGTGGGCTTACTGTGGGGTGGGGAGCAGGGTGAAGGGCCGCTAATCGATGTTTTAGAGTTGCAAAAGACAGTACGTAAAATTTAAAAAGGAGGTCATATTTTATGAAAGTATTAGTTACTGGTTTTGAACCTTTTGGGGGCGATAAAATAAATCCAACAGAAAAAATTATCGACTCCCTAACAAATGAAAAGTTTGAAGGAGTTTCAATAGTTACAAAGGTCCTACCTGTTGTGTTCAAAAAAGCCGATGAGATCTTAATAGAGTTGTTGGAGGAACATAAACCTGATATCTCAATTCACTTAGGATTAGCGGGTGGTAGGAGCAGTATAAGCTTGGAAAGAGTAGCTATAAATCTGATGGACGCTAGAATCCCCGATAATGAAAATTATCAACCAAAAGACGAACAATTAAGAAAAGATGGGGAAACAGCTTACCTTTCTAAACTACCTATAAAAGAAATAGTTAACGAATTAAGAAAGGAGAGAATCCCTTCTGTTGTTTCTAATACTGCCGGATTGTACGTCTGCAACGAAGTTATGTATTTAAGTTTGTATCACTCTGCAAAATTCGGATTTCCCATTAAGACAGGTTTTATTCACGTTCCTTATCTACCAGAACAAGTTGTTGAAAAATTTCTCACAAATGGTCAAAATATACCTTGCCTGCCGTTAGACTTACAGGTAAAAGCAGTGAAGATAGCAATTCAAAAAACTATAAAATTATAACTTTTATATTTTAAAAAGGGGGTCTAGAGATGACTTGGTTGCCTATTTTAGGGGTTTTAATCGTTGTTTTAGGTTTAGCTTTGGGAAGTAAATTCAACATTAATCCTCTTATATCTGTTCTTTTAGGTGGTTTTGTTTCTGGACTATTAGGTGGATTAAGTGTAGTGCAGATTCTTGAGGTAATTGGTTCATCTTTTATTGCTAATAGAACTATGATTCTATTTTTAATTATGTTACCTGCTATCGGGATCACCGAAAGACATGGTCTTATGGAACAAATGGGGCATTTAATATCTAAATTAAGAGCAGCTACTCCTGGAAGAATAGCTTATATCTACCAACTTATACGAGAGGTTTTTGTGGCAATAGGCATAAGAATAGGAGGACATGCAGCATTCGTAAGGCCTTTAATTTATCCGATGGCAAGAGGATCTATAGGAGAGGCTGAAATTAATGAGGATGATGAAGAACAAATAAAAGCCATGACAGCTGCCTCAGAAAATATAGGAAATTTCTTTGCACAAAACGTTTTTCCTGCCTCAGCTGGACTACTGTTAATTCAAGGAGTTATGGGTGAAATGGGCTTTGAGTTAAATTTAACTAGTTTAGCAAAAGCTGCCATTCCTATGGCTATAGTTGCAGCTATCTATGGATTTATTTACTTTATGATCCTAGATAGACGATTCAAAGGGGTGAGCAAATAATGAAAGAATTCTTCTCTTCCACAAATACATTAGAAATTTTCTATATTGTAATTGGATTGATTTTACTATATTACGCATATCTAACTTGGAAAGATGAAAAACACCAACAAAAGGTGGGAACTATGATTTTTTGGATAATATTAGCTATTTTATTTATTTTTGGGAAATGGTTACCCCCCGTCATTTCTGGTATTTTGGTTGTCGTAATCGCAATTGATGCAGGTATAGGAAAGATAGGAAAAGGTACCTACTTCAATACCTCAAAAGAATTTAAAGAAAAAAGAAGAAAACAACTTGGGAACAAATTATTAATTCCCATTCTAACTATTTCAGGTGTTGCGATTTTATTCGCTGTGGTTGGATGGAATCCTTTAATTGGTTTAGGATTTGGAAGTGTTATTGCATTAATATTAAATAGATTGTATATTCCAAGAGAAACATTTGATCATATATTAGACTCTGGACGATCAACTAGCGATGCAATTGGTTGGGCCCTGGTTCTTCCACCTTATTTAGGAGCATTGGGAGCCTTGTTCAATCAATCAGGAGTTGGGGAAATAATCGCTAGTTGGATAGAAATTATATTCCCAGTTCAGAATCTATTTTGGGCACTTTTTGCTTATGCATTTGGAATGGCTCTATTTACGATAATTATGGGAAACGCTTTTGCTGCATTTGCAGTTATCACTGCTGGAATAGGGATACCAATTGTAATCCAAATCCACGGGGCA
Organism: Petrotoga sp. HWHPT.55.6.3; assembly: GCF_002895495.1. NCBI lineage: Bacteria > Thermotogati > Thermotogota > Thermotogae > Petrotogales > Petrotogaceae > Petrotoga > Petrotoga sp. HWHPT.55.6.3. The sequence continues at coordinate 72,617 of NZ_AZRJ01000014.1, forward strand.
GATCCATCAACAATAGCTGTTCTGGCTATGTCTGCAGGTTATTGCGGAACTTTAATGACACCTATGGCAGCTAATTTTAATATCGTTCCTGCGGCTCTTTTGGAAATGAAAGATAAGTATCGAGTTATTAAAATACAAATATCCATAGCTTTAGCATTGTGGGTAACTCATTTATTAGTAATGTATGTCATGGCTTTCTAAATAAACTTATCCATTCATTCCACAAACAGGAAATAAAAAACTTAAAGGGAAGCTAAAGCAGATTGTATGTAACTTAGAATGATGGGGGTATTTTAAAAATTTTTGGATTCTAGAAGCATTGTTAAAAGTAGGTTTCAAAGTTTCAGAGACAGTTGAAAAACTTATAAAAAGGGGGTCTAAAACTTTCTCAAGAAAGTTATTAAATAATGAATATTAAAAACAAAGTAGTGGAATTATGCAAAAAAATATCACAAGAGGGATTAGTGAAAGGAACCTGGGGAAATGTTTCATTAAAAGACGAAAACAAAATCTATATAACTCCATCAGGGTACCCATATGAAAAAATGGTCGATGAAGATGTTACAATAATAGATTTTGAGGGTAGAGTTCTTGAAGGATTCAGAGTACCTTCTTCGGAGTACAAACTTCATATAGCTATTTACAAAAACAGAAGCGACGTGAATTGCGTTTTACATACGCATCCTATATATTCATCCATAGTATCGATTGTTAAGGAGTTTATTCCACCCTTAATCGAAGATGGTATAATGATCTGTGGTGAAAAAATTAATGTAGCAAGATATGGAGAACCAGGGTCATGGGAGTTAGCTCACAATGCAGTAAAAGCTCTAGGAACAAATAACGCAGTAATATTAAAAAATCATGGTTTAGTCACTGTGGGAGCAAACGAGACAGAAGCATTGACAGCTTCAATAGTTGCTGAAAAAACAGCTCAAATTTATATTGAAGCCCTAAAAATTGGTAATATTTCTATCCTGCCAGAAGAAGAAGCTATAAAATTGAGGAATAAGTATCTCTCTTCGTATAGACAAAAAGGCTGATTTTATTTTTGCCCTTAAAACAATGGTTTGAGGAAAATCTCTGAGTTTCTTAAGACATTAAAATTTTTACAAATTTCGGACATTTAGAACTCAATTTTTTACACTCAAATTATTATTTTTAAATTAGAAACAAACGTTGTGGATTCGCCTTTTAAAAAAGGAGGATGCTTAAAATGAAATATCTTAATTTTGGAATAGGCGATAAAATACCAGAGTTTTCACTCAAAGATTCTGACGGTCATCAGATTAATAGCAGGGATTTTATCGGAAACTGGCTTGTACTCTATTTCTATCCACGGGATAACACTCCTGGTTGTACTAAAGAAGCAGTTGATTTTTCAAACTACTTAGAGGATTTCAAAAAATATAATTGCCAAATAGTGGGAGTGAGTGCCGATACTGTAGAAAAACATTCAAACTTTAAAGAAAAACATAATTTAAAAGTGATTTTACTAAGTGACCCCGAACATTCCGTTCTTGAAAAATTCGGCGTCTGGCAACTTAAGAAGAATTACGGTAAAGAAAATTGGGGAGTTGTTAGATCAACAATTCTGATAGATCCAAATGGAACAATTAAAAAAGTATGGGAAAATGTAAAAGTAAAAGATCATGTTTTAGATGTACTGGAAAGCTTAAAAAACCTATCAAATAAAAGGGAGTAAACTCCCTTTTATTTATAACAGTCTATATTTTATTAAATTATTTCATTGCCTACTACCAAGTTGACTATTGAATATGAACAAAGCTGTTTTGTTTTCACCAATCATTTTCAAGGTATCTACAATCTTCTTTGTATTAGCTTCTTCTTCTATTTGTTCGTTTACAAACCATTGTAGAAAACTTTGAGTTGCATGATCGTTTAATTCTATGGCTAAATCAACCAACTTGTCGATAGATTGTGTAACTGAAAGTTCATGTTCATATGCATCATTAAAAGCTTCTAAGGGGCTTCCCCATCCTTTCTTCGGCTTTTCGATACTACCTAATTCTACTACACCATCTTTGTCGTAAATATAGTCATACAACTTATGGGCATGAGTAAGCTCTTCTTTTGCTTGTACTTTCATCCAATTAGCAAATCCTTCTAAATTGATTGAATCAAAATATGCTGCCATCGAATAATAGAGGTACGCAGAAAAAATTTCTTTGTTTATTTGTTCGTTAAGGGCATTCAACATCTTATCTTCTAATTTCATATGCTTATTCCTCCTCGTGATTTTAAGTATGCTTTCTTTAGAAACTCTAAAACTTTCTTCAAAACATACAATTGGCCTTATAATCCTTTTACAATCAAAATCATATTTTTAAAGTTTAGTCATTCCAAAATTTTCTATACTTAGTTAATTATAACTTATAATTTTTTCATTTATCAAAACATTGTATTAAATAAGCAATAAAATTCTTTTTTATCAGTTTAGTTTACTATTTTCTTTTGATATGGTATAATTTTGAAGAAAACGCTTCCACGAAGGGGGAATCCATGTGAAAAAATTGGACTTATCTAAAGTTCATTGGTTTAACAAATTCGGTAACAAGATAGGAATTATGTTGATTCTTTTCGCTCTCATACCAAGTGTATTTTTTGTAATATACATTACCAATGCTATTCAAAAAAGTTCTGAACAAAACGAGGCACAAGTATCTGCCTTGATTGAGTCTTTAAATCAGGATTATTTAGATCAAATTAATAAATATAACTCTTTAATTCAAGAACAACTAAACCAATACAACGATTATTTAACAAATCAAATAGACACCATAGAGGCACAATTTTCCGAACAGTTAGAAAAAAATTATACAGATTCTTTTGATAATTCTTTAGAAACCTTAAGTCACGTTTTCATTAATTTTATAGATACTGAAAAAAATTCACTTGAGAAATCAGGAAAAATGATAGCTTCTATTCCAAGTATTCAAGAGAAAATCGCTTCAAAATCTATTTCTTTGATTGAAAGATACAGTTTACTTGAACCTTACGTAACATCCCAGCAATACAACGGGATGCAACTTTGGATTATGAACACTCCTGATACGCGTGGCAGTGGTTTGGAAATTACTTCAAGAAATACATCGTATAAAGTACAAAAAAAGGCTGAAACCTATTTAAAAGGATATGAATATACAAAAGATTTGAATATCGAAGACTTTTTAAATAACCAATTTAAAAAAATCCTAGACATTGGTTATATGACTCCGGTTATAGAAACTAAGTCATTCAATTCTACACCTTATTTTATCGGAATTTTTCCAGTAGTCGATCCTATCGCTACAAACACGGTAAATGGGTTTCTAGTGGTCTTAGAAGAATTTGACAATCAAAAATTGTTGGAAATATCGAAACTTCTAGACGCATACATAACTTTATTCAATAAAGATTTCAACGTTCTTTATTCAAATTTACCAGAAGAGGAAGTTTCTTTAAATGAAAGTAAATTAAATGAACAATTTATCAGTGAAGAAATAATCAATAAACCTTTGAGAAGTTTTTATTTCCAAACAGATGAATTCGATGGCATATACCTTCAAATTGCAAAAGAATTCCAAACATTAGAGACATCAATCAATATTCCTTTACAAACATCTTTTGAACTACCTTCATTAACCCCGAAACAAATAAATTTTGAATTAGATTTAGGCTTGAATAAAATCATCAGAAACGTTACGTTTATATTGTTAATTCTAATCATTATCATTATTGCTGTTTCTTACTTGTTTAGAAAACAATTCGGAAACAGAATTGAACGATTAACAAATACTGTTGAAAAGCTTTCAGAAGGAGACCTAACGGTAAACTTTGAAAGCAAAAGCAAAGACGAAATAGGGCAGATGGCTAACGCTCTATCAGAAATGAGTAAAGAACTAAGAAGATCTATGGGCTCAATAATGCAAGCATCAAACAAAGTAGAAAATGCATCAGAAAGTCTAACGCAATCATCACAAGAAAGTAGAAAGAGCTCAGAAGAACTCAAAAACCAGATGGACAAGATACAAACAAATGCAGAAGAAACGGCAGGAAACGTAGAAGAAGTAACCTCAGGGGTAGACGAAGTAGCAAGGGCAGCACAAGGAGTATCCCAAGACGCACAAAGGTTAAGTGAAGAAGCAGATGAAACAAGTAAAGCTGCAGAAGAAGGAAGCAAAACGATAGAAAGTATAAGTCAAGCGGTGAAAGAAGCGGTAGAAAGGACAAAAGAAAGTCAAAAAGAAGTAGAAACACTTGCAAGCAACGCCAAGAACGTACAAAGTATAGTAGAAACGATAAACTCGATAACGGAACAAACGAACCTGTTGGCACTAAACGCAGCGATAGAAGCAGCAAGGGCAGGAGAAGCAGGAAGAGGCTTTGCAGTAGTAGCGGATGAGATAAGGAAGTTAGCAGAAGAATCAAGAAATGCAACGGATGAAATATCCCAGATACTAACCAACATAACGCAAGGAACGAACAAAGTAAACGAATCGACGAACAAGGTAGTAGGAACGATAGGAGAAATAAACGAAAAGATGGTGAATGTACAACAAAGTTTCAACAGGATAAAAGAAAGGATAGAAAGGATGAACCAAGGGATAGAAAACATGACTGCAAGTGCAGAAGAACAAAGTGCAAGTGCACAAGAGATGAGCACAGCGATGGACAGGGTAGCGAAAGCGGTAACAGAAATAAGTGAACAACTAGAAAGATCAAGAAGTGTAATAGACGAACAAGTAAACCAAGCTGTAGGAATAAACGAAGAAGCAAAAGAGTTGAGTGAATTAGCCACAGAGTTAAAAGGGTTGGTTGAAAGTTTTAAAATATAAAAATTTTTTTCAAAACAAGGCAGACCAAACAGTCTGCCTTTTATAATTGACAAATGAACTTTACCTTAAAAAACAATTGATATTTTTATGATATAATTTAATTAATACAGAAATACAAGGGGGTGTGTAAAATGAAGAAGAAATTTTTTATTTTCATTATCACATCTTTATTTATCAACTTGTTTGCTGTTCAAATAACTATAGCGGTCGAATCAATTGAAGATCAAATCCAATTACTAAACTCCCAAATAGAGAATTTTGAAAAACAAAATCCAGATATTGACGTTGAAATTTATTTGATTCCTAGCTACCCAGGTTCAACTTACAAATTTTACGGGACATTTGTAGTCACCAACGCAAAAGAACCTACGATCTTATCTCTCGATATGGAATGGATAAATGAATTTTCTCCATTTCTTGTAAGCTTAAATCAAGATGCCGAATATTTTGACTTAAACAATCTTGTTCCACAAACCATAGAAATGGTAACAATTAACAGCGAAATAAAAGCAATTCCTTATTACGTTGAAACTGGCGTTTTGTATTATCGAAAAGATTTATTAGAAAAATATGGATACGAAGTACCGAAAACTTGGGATGAATTGATTACAATCGCAAAGGATATTTCTCAAAAAGAGGGAATAGAAGGTTTTGTTTGGCCAGGTGCTAGATACGAGGAACTCACAACTTTTTTCCTTGAAATTTTATATTCTAATGGAGGCAAGATATTCGAAGGTGATAACTTTGTTCTAGAACAGCAAGAAAATAAAGAAAAGGCTTTAGAAAGCTTAAAAATCTTAAATAACATTATATCTGAAGAAATTAGTCCAAAAGGCATAACAACGTACAGAGAAGAAGAATGCAGAAATATATTCCAAAGTGGCGAGGCTGTTTTCATGAGGAATTTGAGTTATGCTTGGCATTTATTAAATAGCGAAGGTTCTGCTGTTAATGGAAAGGTGGGGATTGCCCCTATTCCAAAAACTGAATTTACTAATCAACATGTATTTGTGCTTAAAGGAAAAGCTTTGGCAATTAACCCTAATGCTTCTGATGAAGAAAGAGAAGCTGCGAAAAAATTTATAAAATATTTGATTTCCAAAGAAAATCAAATACAAAGATTGACACAATTAAACTTTTTACCAACTGATTTAGAAGTCTTCAACGAACCAATTATTTCAGAAGTAGACCCAAATTTATTGAATTTTAGATCTTCCTTAGAAAATTTAGTGTTGAAACCAAAATCGCCTATATACACAGAAATTTCGTTTCCTATACAAAATAATGTTTACGATGTCTTAACAGGAAGAATTACCGTTGAAAGAGCTTTAAAGAACATTATATCGGAAATAAAATTTTTACTACGTTAAAGGATTAAATAAGTTATAAAAATTAATTCCGGAGGTGTAATATTCGTGACTAGTGTTGATAGGCAACAAATTATAAAAGATTTAGTAGTTAAGACAGATTCTAAAATCGTATTACTCGTCATGGATGGATTAGGAGATCTACCAAAAGACGGTAAAACACCACTACAAGCTGCATACAAACCCAACATGGATGCTTTAGCCAAAGAAAGTGACTTGGGACAAAGTTTACCTGTTTTACAGGGCATTACCCCTGGTAGCGGGCCTGGACATCTTTCACTTTTCGGCTATGACTCCCTAAAGTATGATATAGGAAGAGGTATATTAGAAGCTCTCGGACTAGGAATAAGAGTAGATAAAAAGGATGTTGTCGCAAGAGGAAATTTTGCTACAATAAAAGATGGAATAATAGTCGATAGAAGGGCAGGGAGACCTTCTAGTGAAGAATCAAAGAAAATCGTAGAAATCCTCTCCCAAAATATTAAAAAAATAGAAGATGTTGATATTACTTTCTATCCTGGAAAAGAACATAGATTTGTCGTCAAGTTTACAGGGGAAGGCTTATTTGATGAGGTAACCGATGCTGATCCACAAAGAGAAGGTCAACCAATGGAATGGGCCAAGGCAACGAATCCTGATTCTGAAAAAATGGCTAATATAGTCAACAAATTGATAAGAGAGATAGGGGAAGTGTTGAAGGATCAACCAAAAATGAATTTTGCACTATTACGAGGATTTTCCAAACATCCTCTACTGCCATCTTTTGAAGAAAATTATAAACTAAAAGCCGCTGCTATAGCTACATACCCTATGTATAAAGGGCTTGCAAAATTAGTTGGAATGGACGTTTTAGAAGCTGGTCAAACAACAGAAGATGAGGTCGAAACATTGAAAAAAGTATGGAATGAATATGATTTCTTCTACTTTCATGTGAAAAAGACTGACTCTTATGGTGAAGACGGTAATTTTGAGGAAAAAGTGAAGGTAATAGAGGATACCGATCAAGCCGTAAAAGAAATTTTAAGCCTCAATCCAGATGTTTTAATTATAACCGGAGATCATTCCACTCCTGCTTTACTAAAAGCACACAGTTGGCATCCTGTCCCAGTCTTGCTTTATTCAAAATATGTAAGAAAAGGACTGTCTGTATCTTTTGATGAATATGAATGCGCAAAGGGGACCCTTGGAACGATATCAGCATTGGATATTATGCCGTTAGCTTTGGCAAATGCTTTAAAACTAGAAAAGTACGGAGCTTAATCAAAGCGGGCCATATGGCCCGCTTCTTAAATTGTATTTGAAGTATCAAAAGCAAATTGATTACATGGTCCTCCAATTTGAAATAGTCCTCAAGGCCTTTAAAGGCAATTATTTTAAAAATTCTTTGTTTTTCTCAATATTTATATTTTCTTTTTCATATTTCAAAACAACTATTCGTTCTTTACCAAGGTGGGTTTTTTTCTTATCCATTTCAATGCTATTCTTTCAAAAAACCTCATAAAACGAGTCCATAATCCTTCTTTTTTAGACAAAGGTTTAACTTTTATCGTGTAAAAACCTAAAGCATTCCCTAAAGCAACATCCGTGAAAAGTTGATCCCCAATCACTACGCCTTCCCCAGGTTTGTAACCATGAAACTTTATTTTTTTTCTGATTTTAAACCTTAATGGCTTCATTGCAGAAGCCAATAAATCTATGCCCAAATCACTTAATTGAGCATCTAAATTCATAAAACGCTTTTTTGAACTATTACTTGCTATTAATATATAGAATCCGAGATCTTTTAATTTTAAAAAAAGATCGATGACTTCTGGTTGTAAATAATCACTATGCCATTCGCTGAGAGTGTTATCGAAATCAAAAACTAAAATTTTATACCCCTTCTCTTTTAGGTGCTGGTAATCAATATCAAATACACTTTTTTTAAATTCATTTGGACCTACTAAATCAATTGCTCTAAAAAACCAACCTATAGTATAAAAAAATACATTGTAAGCAAATTTTGTGAATCCAGCCATAAATTGCTTAAACTTATTTTCGAGTCCATAGGTATAAGGATTTATCAAAATTGTATACAATCCCAGACGATTTCCTACGCTAATATCCGTGATAAAAAGATCACCTATAATAACAGTTTCTGATTCTTTGGAACCGAGTTCTTCTAAAACAGATTTTAATTTTTTAGTATTAGGTTTTTTCATACTTGTATATACTTTTACCTTACCCATAGTCAGTTTTTCAATAATTTTTACTTTTTCTCTTTTGGAATTTGTAACTATTGCCACTTTAAAACCATCGTTTATTAATTTGTTTAAAAGGTTCACTGTTTTGTCGGAAATATTGTCATCTCTCCAGGCAGTAATAGTAAAATCATAATCCATAAGAATAGTGTTAAAACCAAGCTTTCTTAATTTTTCATAATCAACTGAGTATATATCAGGACTATATTCTCTAGGTATTGGAATATATTTAAATAATCCCGTTATGTGGTTCAATACTTACAACCTCCACTTTGATGTCAGAATTTTTCAGAGATTTGAGTAAAGTTAATGCTTCATCAACTAAACCTGCTGGTACTATTATTTTAAAATACCCGTTCTCTTGTTTTTTTCTAATGTTCATTATGTGAGCTTCAGCTTCAACCAGATAAATTAAAAGGTGAATATCTTCTTTTGCAATGTCTATGTAGATATCGTATTCAGGATGCAGACTTTTTTCCTTCATTAATTTATTTTTCCTCCTCATAACTTGCTTTAGCACTCCTTCAACCCTTAGCCCACCCTAAGTATCTTTTTGAACATAGTCTACAAAATTTCAGAAGATATAGTGGCTAATTCTGACCTTTCACCTTTTTTCATTGTAATATTCGCAGATAAAGAATTATCTCTAAATTTTGATGCAGTGTAGACTAAACCGTTAGATGAACTGTCTAAATAGGGGTTATCTATTTGATATGGGTCTCCTGTTAATACAATTTTTGTGCCCTCTCCAACTCGAGTCAAGATAGTTTTTACTTCAGCAGGTGTTAAATTTTGTGCTTCGTCAACTATCATGTATTGGTTTGGAATCGTTCTTCCTCTTATGTAGGAAAGTACTTCTATCTCCAATAAATCTTTCTTAGTTAAATATTCTTCTGGTTTCTTACCGCTACCTTTAAATAACAAATCTAAATTATCATATATAGGTTGTAACCATGGCCGCATCTTTTCTTCTATATCTCCAGGTATATACCCGATATCCTTCCCCATCGGTATAACAGGCTTTGAAACCAAGAGCTTATTGTATAATTTTTCAACTTGCACACAATATAAGCCTGCTGCTAACGCTAGTAACGTCTTACCCGTCCCAGCCTTACCAACTAGCGTCACAAAAGGTATGTCAGGGTTTAAAAGTGCATCCAAGGAAAAAACTTGTTCTACGTTTCTAGGTTTTATTCCAAAAATTTCGCTTTCAAAATCTATCAAAATTGATTGAAACTTCTTTGACTTAGAATCATATCTTAAAAATAAATCCCCGTAATTCAGATATGTGTTTGGGAAAGGTTCTTCTTTGAACCCTAATTCTGAAAAATCATATTCATCCTTTTTTTCAACCTCTATACTTGGATTTTCATTTATGTAATAACCATCAGGTAGAAGTTTTATGTCTATTTTATCAGTCAAATAATCTTGGCTTTCTAATCCTAATGCATCAGCCTTGATCCTTAGGTTTAAATCTTTACTAACTATTATAGTTTGTAAGTCATCTGTTGTTTTTAAAAACATGGCGTAATATAATATGAAATCATCTTTTGATTCTCCCAGATAAGTAGGGATTTTATGTTTTTCATCGTTTTTTTCCAGCGCCAAGATTTTCAATGTACCTCCGCCAGGCAATTTGATCCCTTTATGTAATGGTGTCCCGTTTCTAAAACTATCTAAAATTCTGTTAACCTCTCTGGCGGATTTTGCCACTTTATCGCTTCTCGTTTTTAGCTTGTCAATTTCTTCTAATACTGGAAATGGTATTAAAACATTGTTATCTTGAAAATTGAGAATACTGTTAGGATCATGAATCAAAACATTTGTATCGATAATAAAATTCTTAACCACAATCAATCACCCCATTTTTTAATAAAGTTGGTTATTGCTTCGAAAGAAAAAAGTTTAATATATTTTTGGAAAAGTTTAGCAGTAGATAAAGCATCATCCCAAGCTCTATGAAATTGTTTAATCCCTAAATTGAATTTTTTTGAAAGAAATTCAAGATTGTAGGGACCTTTATCAAAATAGTACCTAGAAATCTCAAGAGTATCAATATAGTAATTGTCAATTGAAAACATTCCACTTTCTTTTGCGGCAATATCTAAAAACCTTAGATCCATTTTTACGTTATGTGATACAATTATAGAATCACCGACATACTCTTTAAATCTTGGAAAAACTTCCAATAAGGATGGAGCGTTAGAAATATCTTGATTATTTAATTTGTGAAATTTTGAGACCTCTGCAGGTATAAATATACTTGGATTCACCAATGTATGAAAAGCATATTTGAAATTAATTTTTGTATTGTATATGGGAATTGCGGCAATTTCTATAATTCTGTCTCCAAACTCAGGGTTCAAACCAGTTGTTTCGAAATCTAAGGCTAAAAAAACTTTATCTTTAACTCTCATCATAATCTTACCTCCACGAATAAATTATATCATATGATTAAAAAAATTTTGGTCTTGATTTAAATAGTCAATTTAAGGTATAATTATTACTAGTGAAGAGCGTCTGTAGCTCAACCGGATAGAGCGTCGGACTTCGGATCCGAAGGTTGTGGGTTCAAATCCCACCAGATGCGCCATTTCTTCTATATAAGTCGAAATTATAAACCAAACATTACAGGGAGGTATCATTCATGGCAGAGATGGAAGTACTAAAAGTAGCTGCTAACTCAAATCCAGTTGCTGTTGCTGGTGCTTTAGCTGCTATCATTAGAGATAAAGGAAACGTTGAGTTACAGGCTATAGGAGCCGGTGCAGTTAATCAAGCTGTTAAAGCTATAGCAATAGCAAGAGGATACGTAGCACCCAGCGGAATCGATTTGGTTTGTGTTCCAGCATTTTCGGATGTTGAAATTGAAGGAGAAGAGAGAACGGCAATTAAATTTTTGGTTAAAGCAAGAGACTAAAAGAGGCTATGCCTCTTTTATTTTTTTTAGCTTTAAAATTAAAAAATATTAGTATTTTTAGTTTTTTTCATCTAGCTGTGTTATAATTATTCTAGTTTCAACTTTAACAAATTATTATAAAGGGGGAAAGTACAAATGGACGTTTTAAAGGAATTGGAAAATATGTTAGAAACATTGGCCGACAAATACAACGAATTAAAAAAAGAAAAAAATGATCTTCAAACTCAGTACGATGAATTGTTTGGTGAATATGAAAAAGTAAACAATGAAAAAGAAGAGATGGGACGCGAATTGGAAGAATTAAGAAGAAAGAATGATGAAATTGAAAACCATCTAAATCAGTTAAAAAGTTCCCTTATATCAAGATTAGGAGATGAGTTTAGAACTGGAGAATTTGATAATCCGGCATCTTCAAATACTTCATTCCAAGATGAACCGGATCAAAATCGTTATTAATTGATTCATTAAAATCATTTAAGGATGAAAAATCATGAAGAATTATCGCTCAATTGAAGTAAAAATCTTAGGAAAAGATTATAAATATAAAGTGGACGAACCCGAGGATGTTATAAAAGAAATTTTAGAAAACATAAAATCGGAAGTTGAAACCTATGCAAAAAAAATCGGTGGAGAAGAAGTGGATTATATCTTTCTCCTATTACTTCTAAATGAAAGATTAAACAGTATAAGAACGAAACAAGAAATCAAACAAATGGTTGATAAGTTCAGTGATATGTTGAATACCGCACTTAAAAGCAATGATGAAGGTAGCGATGAACAAAGTAAAAGTATTCAATGGGGGTAAGATATTTTCCAATTATGAAAATAGGACTTTTTGATTCAGGAATAGGTGGTTTAACGGTTTTAAAAAAAGTGATAGAAAATTTTGGTAATCATGAGTATTTTTATTTAGCTGATAATTTAAATGTACCTTATGGTTCAAAGCCTATTCCTTTTTTAAGAGAAAATTTAAAAAACATACTTTCTTTTTTTCAAAAGATGAAAGTTGATTTTCTAATTTCTGCATGTAATACAACAGATTCCATTGTAAAAAAAACCAATTTCGACACGAAAAATTATAACTTCACATATGTAAGTATAATTGACAACGCTATAAAAACAATAGAAAGAAACGATACTGTTCTTTTGTTAGCCACCGAGAACACCATTAATTTGGGGGCTTATAAGGAAGCTCTTATAAGCAAAAAAATAACCAATCTCGAAGAAAAGGTATGCCCATTGTTCGTTCCACTTATAGAAGAAGGTTATTGGGATGGACAGATGGCAGAGTCAGTTTTGAGATTTTATTTACAAGATTCCAAATCTAAGTACCACAAAGTAATATTAGGATGCACCCATTATCCAATTTTAGAAAAGCAAATTAGAAAATACACAAATTCTTCCATCGTTGATCCTGCAGATGGGGTTGTTGATTTTTTAAAAAATGAGATCAAATTAGAGAGAATAGATGGGAAAATTAAAGTAAATTTTTTAGTTACTGGCAACCTAGAAAAATTCAAATTTCTTTCCAAAGTTTTTATGAAAGACGTAAAGTATCACCCTATTTTTAAAAAAATCGTATTATAAACTATATAAAAGGCGATTGATAACATTGCTAACAAAACCAACAGTTTTTTTAATTACCGGTTTATCTGGCGCAGGTAAAACTTTATTGTTACAATCTCTAGAAGACGAAGGGTACTATACAGTCGACAACATACCCCCTCATTTAATAGAATCTTTTTTAAATATTTTATGCACTAGCAATGTCAAAAAACTTGCTATAGTAAGTGATATTAGATGGAAAGATCCCCAAAAATTGATCGAATTATTTAAAAATGTTGAAAGTTTAGCCAAATGTACTATGGAAATTCATAAAGTTTTTTTAAAAGCTGATAAAAGTGAACTAATCAATAGATACAAAAAAACGAGAAGAACCCACCCGTTAGGTCTTTCCTTAGAGAATGCCATTGATGAAGAAATAAAAGTTATGTCAGAAATAGAGAGTTCTTGTGACATAGTTATCGATACTTCCTCAACTGAACCAACTGAATTTAAAAAAAGATTCTTTCAGATGATAAAAGAAGATATGAAAAAACTAAAGTTAAATTTTATCAGCTTTGGATTTAAAAATGGTATTCCGCCAATCTCTGATTATGTTTTTGATGTGAGATATCTTCCTAATCCTTTTTATTTTCCAGAGATGTATGAACTAACTGGTTTAGATATGAAAGTAATGGAATTCCTTGAAAAATTTAAAGAAACTCATGAAACCGTTGATAAGATTGCTAATTTAGCGAAGTTTATTCAAGATAAATATTCTGAAAGTGGCCGTATAGAAGCATATTTTTGCATAGGTTGCACAGGAGGCCAACATAGATCGGTTTACATTGCCCAAAAGGTTTATGAAATTTTAAAAAAAGAAGGAAGAGAAGTAAGCATAGATCACAGAGATATAGAACGATAACATGGAAATATTCGTCAGGTGGGTAGATATGCTGTGAAAAATATTGTAACTATTGGTGGTGGAACGGGAACAAGTCAAATATTAAGGGGATTGAAATGGAATCAAGATATAGATATTGTTTCCATAGTAACCGTTACAGATGATGGAGGAAGTTCCGGTATATTGCGTGAAGATTTTAATATATTACCGCCAGGAGATATTAGGAACAATATCTTAGCTTTGGCTGAACAAGAAACCTTTCTGACTAAATTACTTAAATATCGATTTAATGAAGGATTCTTAAAAAATCATAATCTCGGTAACATAATTTTGCTAGCATTAACTAGAATTAACGGCAATAATTTTCCCTTAGCTATCAAAACATTGTCGGAAGCTCTGAAAATAAAAGGGAAGGTCTTTCCTGCCTCTTTGGACTCTCTAAAACTTGTAGCAGAACTTGACGATGGTGAAATCATTTTTGGGGAAACATCAATTGTGTTGAAAAGCAAAAATATAAAAAGAATCTGGTTGGACGGCAATGCCGAAGCATTTGATGAAAGCGTTATGGCAATTCAAAAAGCTGATATAATAGTTTTTGGACCTGGCAGTTTATATACGAGTATTATCCCCAATATATTGGTAGACGGAATAAGAAACGCAATCAATTTATGCAAAGCAAAGAAATTATATATAGCAAATATTATGACACAGCCAGGGGAAACGACCAATTATTCTTTGAAAGATCATGTTGAAGAACTAGAAAATTATTTAGGCGAAGAATTAGATTACATCATAGCCAATAAATCAAATTTACCATATGAAATAATTCAAAGATACCAGAAAATGGGATCTAGTCCAGTAAAGTTGGATATGGAAGAAGATAGAAGAGTAGTGGTATCTGATTTGGTTTATATTATAAACGATGAGGAACCGAAAATTAGACATGATCCAAAGAAAACATCAGAGTTGATTTTAAAATGCGTTCTATGAATTCATTTTCAGAAGCTTTAAAATTAAGCCTTGTGAACAGTGATTACATTTTCCCAGAAGCTGAGTTCTATGGTTTTTTCATAGGAAAAGGTGAAATTATTGAAAAAGAAACTGAAAAATTAATAAAAATATCCATAACATCTTTGAATAGTTTTAAAAGATTATACAAACTGTGCAAATTTTCTTTCACAGAAAAATTTGAAGTAAAATTTAACAACGAAAAAAGGTTAAATCTTGGTGGAACAGGTTCTATATTCTTAAACTATCAAACGATATATAAAATATTAAAGAAAAACAACCTTTATCTAAATGAAAATAAATTTTCCCCACCTTTAAAAAAAGATCCAGTAATTTTTGGATCTTTTATTAAAGGTTTATTGTTGTCTTGTGGATCTATATCAGTAAAAGAATCCTATCATTTAGAATTTAATTTGAAAACTAACAATGTATTTAAAGAGGATTTAGTTAGAACATTTAAGAATCTTTTAGGGGTAAATGCCAGATTTTTAAATAGAAGTAAGGGCTCAAAAGTATACATAAAATCACGCGATGACATTTTGAATATCCTTGAGCTTCTCAACGCCAAAGAAAAAGTAAAAGAACTTAGTGAATTAATGGATATAAGGGATTTACGTAGCAACGTCACAAGGACTATTAATTTAATATCTGCTAATTCATCAAAAACGGCTCATAGCTCAATAAAGCAAATTAACGATATACAAATTATTCAAGAAAGCATTGGTATAGATAGTTTACCAAATGACCTAAAACAAATTGCTGCTTTTAGATTAGAAAATGAAGATGCAAGTTTGAGTAACATGGCAGAATCTTTATCAATGAAAAAATCTACCTTGTACAACAAACTAAAAAAAATCTCAAAAATTGCTGAATCTCTAAAAAATACCTAATTTAGGCAAAATGGTGGTGCAATAATTATGAAATGTCCTTTCTGTGGTTACGAGGAAACTAAAGTTCTGGACTCAAGACCAGTTAGTAACGGCACTTCCATAAGAAGAAGAAGAGAGTGCTTGCAATGCCAAGCGCGCTTTACAACTTATGAAAGATACGAGCAAACAAGGATAAGAATAATAAAAAAAGATGGCAGAAGAGAACTTTACGATAGAAAAAAACTAATGAACGGGATCTTAAAAGCTTGTGAAAAAAGGCCTGTAAGTACTGATCAAATCGAAGAAATTGTTGATAATATAGAAGAACAATTAAGAAGAAGTGGCAATTCAGAAATTTATTCTTCTGAAATCGGTGATAAGGTTATGGAGCAATTGAAATCAATCGACCAGGTAGCTTATGTGAGATTTGCTTCCGTGTATAAAGAATTTAGAGATTTAGACAGCTTTTTACAAGCTATAAGAGAATTAAAAAATAGTTAATCACCATTATTAGAAATGGGAGGAGCGATACAAAAGTGGCTGAACAAGTATATCAACTAACCAGAGAAGGGTACGAAAAATTAAAGAGGGAACGAGAAGAGCTTAAAAAAAGACTTATGGGAGAAGTTGCCGAAAGAATTAAAGAAGCCAGGGAATTGGGAGATCTTTCAGAAAACAGTGAGTACGAAGAGGCAAAAAACGAACAAGGAATGATAGATTCCAGAATCAAAGAGATAGATTATATATTAGACAATGCAGAAATAATTGAAAATGGAGGCAACCACGATAACTCTACCGTAAGTTTGGGGAAAAAAGTGAAAATAAAAGACTATAGATTGAATAGAGAGCAGGAATTCGTTCTAGTTACCCCTCAAGAGGCAAATATAGAAGAAAATAAAATCAGTATTGAATCTCCTATTGGAAGATCATTACTAGGAAGGAAAAAAGGTGAAGTTATCAACATTAAAACCGCCAGAGGAAGTTCAAAAAAAATAGAAATCAAAGAGATAAGCTAAGATTTCATAGATCACAAAACTAACCTTACCAAGCAGGAGGCAAAGTATGGACCTTAGAAATATACGAATGCATCAATTAAAAGAAATGAGGGAAAAAGGATACAATCCGTATAAGTACAATTTTCAAAAAAATTATAATTCCCAACAGATCAAAGACCTTTTCGATAGTAAAATAGAGGCTGGCCAACAATTACCGGATGAAATTTTTAATTTCGGCGGAAGGCTGATGAATTTAAGAAAACATGGCAAATCTGCTTTTGCTGATTTAAAAGATGAATTTGGACGTATCCAGGTATATATCCGTTTGGATCAAGTAGGGCAAGAAAACTATGATTTTTTCAAAGAATATATTGATATTGGAGACTGGATAGGAATAAAAGGTTATCCCTTCAAAACGAGAACTGGCGAATTAACTCTTTTGGCTTTAGATATAGAATTACTCTCAAAAGCTATTCGCCCTCTTCCTGAAAAATGGCATGGCCTTAAAGATAAAGAAGTTCGATATAGGCAAAGATATGTGGATATGATCGCAAACGATGACACCATTAAAACCCTCAGAACACGTTTTTTAATCATAAAATACATCAGAGAGTATTTAAACAACAAAGGTTTTTTAGAAGTTGAAACCCCAGTTCTTCAAAGTATAATGGGTGGAGCAAATGCAAGACCTTTTATTACCCATCTAAACGTATATGATATAGATATGTACTTACGCATAGCCACGGAATTACATCTAAAAAGACTAGTCGTCGGTGGGATGGAGAGAGTTTATGAAATAGGGAAAATATTCAGAAACGAAGGTGTTTCAAACAAACATAATCCTGAATTCACATCTATTGAATTGTACCAAGCTTTCGCTGACTACAACGATATGATGGAACTAACCGAAGATCTCTTGTACAACATTACCAAAAAAGTTCACAACAAAGCAAAGATTATGTACCAAGGAGAAGAAATAGATTTCACACCTCCTTTCAAAAGAATAAAGATGAGAGAATTCATACAAGAAAATCTTGGAATAGATATAGTCGAGGCGAGTGATCAGGAACTGAAAGAGTTTTTGAAAAACAAGGGTGAAGAGGTAGAAATAGAAGACAGATACCATTACCTCGATAAAATATGGGATTTAGTCGAAGATAAGATAATTCAACCTACTTTTGTTATGGATTATCCTATCGAATTATCTCCACTGGCAAAAAGAAAAAAAGATGATCCAAGGTTAACCGAAAGGTTTGAATTAATAATAAAGGGCAATGAAATAGCGAACGCCTTTTCTGAATTGAACGATCCTCAAGACCAATTTGAAAGGTTTAAAAAGCAAATGGAACTGAAAGAGTTGGGCGATGAAGAAGCTCAAATGATGGATCTTGATTTCATTAGGGCATTAGAATATGGTTTGCCTCCAACTGGAGGACTAGGAATAGGTATTGACAGGGTTTGTATGCTGCTTACTGATACTCCAACTATTCGCGACATTATACCTTTTCCAATTGTAAAACCCATGGCTTTCGAAGACGAAGAAGCCATGTTAAAAGAAGAAGAGACAAACGAATGAAAGAGGAGTTAAATGCATTTAAAAGCCTTTGGAAAAGTTAACCTTTACTTAGATGTAATTAGTAGGAGAAAAGATAATTACCATAATATTTTAACCCTTTTCCAATCTATTAACGAACACGACGATATTTTTATTGATTTTTCTGAAAGTGAAATATTCGAATCAGAACCTCCTTTAAATATTTCATGGGATAATAATATAATAAAAAAGTCCATAGAGACCTTTAAAAAAGAAACGGGTTTTGACAATTTTAACTTAAAAATTAAGCTTATTAAGAATTTACCTATGGGTGGAGGACTAGGGGGTGGAAGTGCCGACGCTGCTGCTGTTTTAAACTTCCTTTCAAAGAATTTTAAAATATCAGAAAAAGACTTATTCGAAATAAGTTGCAAAATCGGGAGTGATGTCCCATTTTTGCTAAAAGGTGGAACCGCTATAGGTAAAGGAAAAGGAGAAATTTTGGAATTTTTGGAACCTTTAAAATTAAATATAAAAATATTCCAGATGAAATATAATATTGATACTAAAAAAATGTACGAAAAACTTGATCAAAATTGGGAAAGTATAAACCATTTCGGTGATCCATACAACTTGTACGAAGCTTTAAAAAATAACGACATTATAACTGCTAAACAAAATGCGTTTAACGTATTCGAACAAGTGGCATTCAAAGAATATCCTAAATTGAAGCAAAAAAAGGAAGACATGGAAAAGGATGAAGGAATTATATTTGCTTTGATGTCTGGTTCAGGTAGTACATTATACAAAGTAATTTATGCTAACTGAACTCTTTATCTAACTTAAAGACAAAAGCAATTATTTCAGCCGCTAGCTCATACAATTCGGGAGGAATTTCTTCATCCAAATCTAAACCATAAAACTCTTCTACGGCTTTTTCACTTTTAACTATTGGTATGTTTTCCTCTTCTGCAATTTCTATGATTCTCCTGGCTATTGAATCTATACCTTTTGCAACTACTTTAGGTGCTTGATCCGTTCCTTGTTTATACCGTAAAGCTACTGCTTTTTTTGAATTAGACATTTTTTATCACTTCTTTAAATATTCTTTCATTGTTTCAACAATATAATCCACATCTTTCTTGCTTACCCAATAATTAGTTACAAATCTGAATTCCCCATTTTCTGGGGGATTTATTTTGATACCTTTTTCTAAAAAAAACGATAGCATTTCCCTAAGATTTATATCTTTGTTTATTGTGAAAAAAACCATATTTATCTGAATATCGTCTAAGTTCAAAGAAATTTCAGGGATCTCGCTCAGCCTTTCTCCCAGATATCTGGCGTTTTCATGATCTTCTTTTAGTCTGAATCTCATCTTTTCAAGGGCTATTAACCCTGCTGCAGCTAGAAATCCCGCTTGCCTTAAACCTCCACCCATCAGTTTGCGTTTCTTTTTGGCTTTTTGAATGAAATCTTTACTCCCAGCCACAATAGAACCTACAGGTGCACATAAACCCTTTGAAAGGCAAAACATGACTGAATCACAGTATTGAGTTATCTCCGTAGGATCAACATTCAAGTAGGTTGCAGCGTTGAATACTCTAGCTCCATCCAAATGAACGGGGATCTCATTCTCGTGAGCTATTTCAGATATTTCTTTCATATTTTCAAGCGGCACAACCGTTCCATTGGAATGAGCATTCTCTAGACATATCAAACCTGTAGATGGGAAATGAAGATCCTCTTCTCCCTTTCTTATCCTTTTTTTAATACTTTTAGGCGACATAACCCCCTTATCACTATTTATAGTTCTCAATTGTACGCTAGCTATTACTGAAGCCGCACCGACTTCGTGAACAACGATATGGCAACTATCATCAAGGATAACTTCATTTCCTCTTTCACAATGTGTAAAGATGGAAAGTTGGTTACCAAACGTTCCACTAGGAACAAAAAGTGCATCTTCCTTTCCTACTACTTCTGCAGCGTATTTTTCTAATTTTTTCATTGTTGGGTCTTCATCGTATACATCATCACCAACTTCTGCCTTAAACATGGCTTCTCTCATCTCTTGAGTAGGTTGCGTAACGGTATCACTTCTGATGTCTATGTATTTCACTAAAACTCCTCCTCTTTCTCAAAGCTCTTTTAAATCTAATTTCTTTTTCAAATATTTATTAACCCTGTACGAAAAAGTAGTTAAAATTATTACTCCAATCATAATTGAAGCCCCGGCTATCTGCAATCCAGAAAATCTCTCTCCCAAAAAAATAAATGAAAATAATGAAGCAAATATGGGTTCTCCAATGAATATAAGAACGGTGGAATTAGAACCAATTACCTTTTGATATTTAACTTGCAAAAAATTCACTACTATGGTTGCAGCGATCGCTGTATATATAACTGTTAACCAAATCGGAACACCTAACTTCCAGTTAGAATTGAATGACATTGACAAATTGATTATAGCAGCAAATAGAAACTGATAAGCTAAAAGCGAAGTTTCATCAACAACTTTTGAAAATTTTGTTATTAAAACAATATGAACGGCAAACAAAACAGCACTCAAAAACGTTAAGAAATCTCCAAAATTAAATCCCGAAATACCTCCAAAAAGCATGTAAGAACCTAACAAAGACAAAGGAAAACATACCCACTGAATAAAGTTGGGTTTCTCTTTTTCAATTAGATAAGAAATTATGGGAGTGAGTGGAATATATAAAGAGGTAATAAAACTACTTTTGGAAGCATCTGTAAAATTAATTCCATAAGTTTGCGAGGCATGTGCTAGTCCTAAAATTATTCCTAAGGTTGCCCCGTACTTGAAAGAATGTTTTTTCCAAATAAGAAAAGACAAAACGGCAGCAATACCAAACCTGATAAACAAATAAGGCAAGGTTTGAAGATCCGTCAACACCACCTTGTGAATCGGAAAAGTAGTACCCCATATTAATGTGGCTAACAAAAGCCAAAAAAACGCTCTAATCAACCTATAATCCCTCATCTTATTCACATGTTTTAGTGTATTATATCAAAATTTTAATTCGAATTTTAGTATCATTCTTAATTAATCTTAAAAGTTTTTAATAAAAATCGTTGCATTTTGGTGTATAATTGAAAAAAACTTATTTTGAAAAAAGGGGGTAACGTTTTCAAGTTAAAAAATCCAACTATAGGCACTATAGAATTCAAAGATTTGACTAATTTCATTGAATTATTTTTAGAAAACAAAAGTTACAAAGTTTGGGTGGGAACAGATAGCCATGCAAGAGACGGAGTGGTAACGTTTGCTACCGCTATAGTAATTTACAAAGTAGGCAATGGGGCTACTTATTTTTATTATGTCACTCACGAACGTAGATCATATGATATGTACTCAAGATTGATAAGAGAAGCAGAATTTAGTTTAAACACCGCAGAATTTATCGAAAATCACTTAAATTTAATAAAGCCAGAAATACACCTTGATATAGGTTTAAACGGTAGATCAAAAGAGGTCTTTAATGTTGTCACTGGCTATGTGAAGGGTCTGGGATATGATTATAAAATAAAACCGGAATCATTTGCAGCTACCAATGTTGCTCATTTATATACCAAGTGAAAATATTTCTGCGATTGATGTTTCAATAGGATTATGGTCGTTTTCAATTCTCATCTTTTTCAAAACATATTTTGCATTTGAACCTCTTTAAATCTCCATAAAACCACTAGTCAGAATGTCTTTCTATAAAAAAGTCGCTGATAACTTATCTTATTTTTATCTTTTGAATTTTTGTGTGGCTTCCACACTTACGGCAATCAATGTTTTTTTAATATATTGATTAACAATAGCATTCGAATTTTTGCTAATATTATCTCACTACAATCAATTTGCTTAGAAAATCATTCATATTTTCAGATTACTCTGAGAATTCTTGATATAATTTCTTTAATTTGTTATAATTTGTGTATACAAGTGTGAGTAGACATATTTGTATATCTTAATCGAAGGAAGGTAACTAAAATGGCCGATTATAAGACGCCAATCTATCAAAGGATTGCTGACAAAATAGTTTCAAGAATATATGAAGGGGAATATCCAATGAACTCATTTCTTCCGTCAGAAAATGAGTTAGCCGAGGAATTTCATGTAACAAGAACTACGATAAGAAAAGTTTTAAGTTTATTGAAACAGCAAGGAACAATTAAAAGTTACCAAGGAAGAGGGTATAAAGTTCAAACTCTTTTATGGGAGCAAAGTCTTTTAAAGTTTTACAGTTTTGGAAAAAGTATAGCTAGCAAGGTTGAAAATTCTAATACTAAACTAATATCGGTAAAAAACGTCTCTGGCTTGGAAGATGTTGATGAATTTGAAAACCTAGAATTATGGGAGATTACAAGGTTGAGATTAGTTGGTGAAATTCCTTTAATATTGGAAAGCTCTTACATCCCTGTCGAATTTTTAAAAAAAGTGGATAATGAAAATCTGAAAACAAAACCTCTGTATGATTTACTTGCCAGAGAAGGAATAAGATGTGTCAATGCAAAAGAATATCTTGAACCAGTTCTTCCTTCACTAGAAGCCCAAGAACTGCTAGAAATTGAAGAAAATATTCCCCTTTTTCAAACCACAAGATACACATATGATTCAGAAAATAGATTGGTAGAATTCAGGGAAAGTTTGATAAGAGCTGATCATTTTAGATTCTTTACTGAATTGAAATTGTAGGGGAGAATAATAAAAATGGATGAAAAAGACAAATCAAAAATATTGTTAAAAATGTTCATTACGTTTTTTAAAATAGGGCTCTTCACTTTTGGTGGTGGGTACGCAATGATTCCTTTGATAGAGAAAGAAGTCGTAGAAAATAAAAAGTGGGTGGAAAAGGATAAGTTTACAGACAAGGTTTCTTTAACTCAAACTATACCTGGAGCTGTAGCTATCAATCTTTCTATTTTAGTAGGATACGATATAAAGGGAGTATTAGGAGCGGTTATGTCAGTAATAGGGGTTTCTTTACCTTCTTTTATAATAATATTGGCGATAGCTTTTACCCTTACGAAAACAGCGGGACTCAGCGTTTTACAAAGTGCCTTTGAAGGAATAAGACCTGCTATAGCGGCACTTATTGTATACGCGGGGATAAGTTTATCAAAATCAGTTAAATGGTCCATCGTTTTAGTTTTATTAACTGCAGGGGCTTTTGTTGCAATTGGAATATTTAAAATTAATCCTATTTATATAATTGTTATCGCCTTCATTTTAGGGAGCCTTTACTCTATGCCACAAGGGAGAAAAAAGTCATGAGAACTTTATTTGGCCTGTTCTTTTCTTTTTTTGAAATTGGGTTATTTGGATTTGGCGGTGGTTACGCTATGATTCCACTAATTCAAACACAATTGGAAAGAAGAGGTTGGATCCCGCTTCAAGAATTTCTCGATTTAATAGCTATATCAGAGGTTACTCCGGGCCCAATAGCAGTAAATAGTGCTACTTTTGTTGGGTATAGGGTTTTTGGGATAGTTGGTTCTTTGGTCGCAACAACTGCTGTTATATTACCTTCGTTAATTATAGGATTACTGGTAGGCAGATATTTTAAGAATGGAAATGGCGATACTCAACAAAATATTCTTAAATTTTTAAAACCTGCTGTTATCGGGTTGATACTTGGTTCAGCGTATACAATTGGAATCACTAATATCGTAAATTTGGCGAGTTTTCTCATATTTATTGGGGTTTTGATGCTCCTGTTTTTCACAAAATTAAATCCGATTTTTATAATAATTATGACAGGAATAGTGGGAATTATCTTTTACTAGGATTCAAATCTTTGTAACTGAGAATATTACCAACTTTTCTTGCCGATTTGATAGCTCTTATAATGGATATTTCTACCACTTCTGCTGCCACTTCACCAATTAAAGTAACGTCACTTGGTAAATCACCCGTAGACAAGCAAAAAATAGCATCTCCATCGTACATGGTGTGAACAGGTCTTATTGCTCTTGCCATTCCGTCGTGGCTCATTTGAGCCACTTTGTTTGCTTCCTCTTTGGACAATTTTGCATTTGTAGCTACGACAGATAGAGTTGTATTTTCACCCGGATTAGCTTTAAAACTCGATTTTTTCATATATTCAGATATATTCAAAAATTTATTGTTTTTATCAATAGCTCCGGCTATTATTTCCCCTTCTTCGTAAACATCTCCTGTAGCGTTCACAACCGTTATCGCCCCGACTATTATCCCGTTACCTAATTCAATGGAGTAACTTCCTACCCCACCTTTCATAGCACTATTAACGCCTGCCGCCTTACCAACGAGTGCCCCGGTTCCTACACCAACGCATCCTTCTTCAACGCAATTTGATGTTGCTAAATTTGCTGCAATATAACCAGATCTTTTATCTGGCCTAACGTTTGGGTCTCCTATATCCAAATCGTAAATAACTGCAGCAGGTACTATGGGGACTTTCACGGTACTTGTTTGAAAACCTATACTATTTTCCTCTAAAAATTGCATGACCCCACTTGCTGCATCTAAGCCAAAAGCACTTCCCCCGGTTAATAAGACAGCGTGTACCATTTGAACAAGATTCCCCGGTTTTAGTAAGTCAGTTTCTCTTGTACCTGGGGCTGAACCTTTGACATCAACCCCACCTACCGCCCCATTTTCGGCTAGAATTACCGTACAACCTGTTAAGGATTTATAATCAGTGTAGTGTCCTACTTTTATCCCCGGAACGTCAGTTATACAATTGAACATATCTAATCTTCTCCTTTTTTAAATAACTATCTGGGAATTTTACTTCTTCAAGAAACGAAAAGTTGCCTATATATTTTGAAAACTTTTGTAATTATATACTTCCACTAATTCTTTGTAATCATCAAACCAATAGGCTTGTGGATCTCTTTTGAATACAAAAAATTTACCATAGTTATCAGGATTGTGCGCTCTATGATAACGAAAGATAATATTTTTACTTGTCAATGCGGTAACCTCTATTTTACCGGATTCATGTGACATTACAAATCTTGGTCTTTTGGCCAAACCTGAAATATCTTCTAAGGATTCTAGGAATATTGAATAAGCTTTTTCTAAAGGAATACTAAAACCTTTGTTTCCCATTACAGGCCTATTATGAAATACATAATAAGGAGGAATACCGTTAAAGGATAGCTTTTTAAATAATGTTGATAATGTTTTAGGATTATCGTTAATACCGTGCAAAAGAGGAGTTTGATTTGCCATTATGGCTCCAGCATTTTGGAGTATATTTATTCCCTGCATAGAAAAAGTGGTTAATTCTTTGGGATGATTAAAGTGAACGATAAAATATAATTTTTTACCACTATTGGAAATTTCTTTAATTAAACTCGGTAGAGTATCATCCGATATTATTCTAAAAGGGTTAAAGGCTGGAGTTTTTGTACCTACTCGAATAATTTTTACATGATCTATTTCACAAATAGATTCTATAATTGATTTAAGTTTATTTGTTGAAAGAAGTAAAGGATCTCCACCAGTCAGGAGAACATTTGTGATTTCTTCGTGTTTTCGGATATAATCAAGATCTTGATCAATTTCACGGGTTCTAACAACTTCTTTACCTATGCTCTTGAACAATCTTTTTCTAAAACAAAATCTACAGAAACTTCCACATACATCATTTACTAATAGTAAAGCGGTATCCCTATACTTGTGTTGTAGACCTTTACTTATTGTATATGAATGTTCTTTTGAGGCGTCTTCTAATCCCCACTCTTCTAATTCTTCAACACTTGGAATTATGATCTTTCTTATAGGATCATTTTTGTCTTTCCAGTTGATTAAGCCCAAGTAATATTCATTAGCTCTGAATTTATACTTTTCCTCAACAGGTTGAAGTTCTTTTAGCTCTTCTTGTGAAATTCCTTTTACTTTTTCTAATTTAGTTATGTATTCTGGATACATAGAAACAACTCCTTTTATATTTTTTAATGTACTCTATTAATAATTTTCTTTTTGAAAAAAATTATCCAGTAACGAAGAAATCTCATATTTCAATCTTTTTAATAAGTAGCCATAAACATTAGTAAAAAATAAATAAAGAAGTATTATTATGAATAAACCTTTTCCCATAGTTACAAAATCAGGAAGGAGCTCCCCAAAGAAAGTATACATAAGATAAAAAGAAAGGATTGAAAGAGAGGTAATGAATAAATGCTTTAACAACCTTTTTTCTACAACAATAAAAGTTAGAATTGGAACAAAAAAGAGCAAAAAAACCCCAATCGCTTCAACAACAAAGCCACTAATAAATATTAAAAAGAAAATTGAAATACTGAAAATAAATGCATATCTTTTTTCTAAAAAGAAAACTCCCAGAGGAAGAATTAAACTAACAACAGTGGGAGCAATTCTCAAATATCTTGACATAAGGAATAGCAAGAAAAAAAGGATAACCAAAAAAGCTGTCTTTATAAGGGGATTTTTTATAACTAAATTCATAAATTTTTAAAACCAATTACAAAGATCTCCGCCACCACATTCACAAAGGGTATCTAAACAGACAGTGGCTCCTAAACATTCTAAACAATTACCACATCCACTTCTTCCATAGCTATAGTAACCAGCTCTAAAAGTATCCATTTTTTCTCTAAACTTTTCATCTTCCTTATATTTTAAAAATAGGTTTTTGAACTCTCCCTTTTTTATTTGCTCTAGAATGGTTTGTTGCTCTTTCATCAATTTCTCCTCCATCTAAAATTTTTGTGACAGAATTTCTGTGATATATTAAAGAAAAAGTCGCTAGCTTTTTTACTAAATGCTTGTTAAAATTTGCGACTTCTTCAACATTTTCTAAGAACTCTTTTGAACATAAATCGTAAGTAAATAAAATTCTTTCTTTTTGATCTTGAGTTAATTCATCTAATTTTTTTACCCCAAAAGAGTTTGCTATAGAGTTAAAATTTCTTTTTTTTATATCTTTGTTAAAATCGTACACACTATCTACCAAATATAGCAAATAAGCTGTCACAACAGGCATGGTTGCTGGATATCCTTGAGGGAAAAATTCATCGAATAACATCTCCATAATTCCTTGAGATGGTTTGGCATAATCATCCAAATCTAAATTTTGTTCTTCTACCCTTTGTTGCATTTTTAATAGATGTTTGTATTCATTGATAGTTATGGGATCAAACTGTTCAAGTAACTTCATTTCCAACTTTTTCAAAATTTTCTTTGGAACTGGTTTCCCTTCTAAATTGTAATCTAAAAGTTTTCCATAGATTATAAGCAAATTGAGATACGCATAAGGTGTCATAAAAGAATTATTTTCAGGTTTAAATCGTTTTTTTAATCCTACATATGGACATCTGAATTCGTTTATATTCTCAACAGGGTTGTTCAACATGGAAAAGAAAACCACTTCTTTTACTGTCGTGAGTCTATAGAACTCACCTAAATTCTCCTTTAAAGAGTGACATAATCCACAATAGTAATATAGATAATTTTTCCTCTCTTCTTCTGTTGGAGTAAAATATATAGATATGTATCCGTACATTATTTCAACCTCATTTGTTTTAATTTTCCTCTATTAGGATAAAGGAGTTAGGTGAACTTAATAAACCTCAAATCTATGTTTCTTTGAAAATGTTTTATCCCCTATATTAACACTGAATTGAATTTCATACTCTCCTGATCTATCTAAATTTATAGTCTTAACGTTTGATAAATCAAATACCTTAGCCGTTCCCAATTCTGTTATATATACTCGAGATAAATCGTTATTCTCGTAATTATAAATTAGCTGTCCTTCATAGAATAACCTAAAGATCACTTGTGAAATTTCAAAGGCTTTTGGTTCTTCATTAGAATTTCTTAGTAAACCTTCAAAATAAAGCTGATCTCCTCTTGAGGCCGCCGAAATAACATAAACTAAAAGGGAAATATCGTTGTAATTTCTATCTATTTGATTAACTATATTCAAAGTGGTTACATAAGTTTGCTCAAAAGAATCAAAGTCGAATAATAAATAATAATTTCCTGGATCGAAATTTTTATTGATTTCAAAATCTAAAGGTATCGAAGACAGAGGATTCAAATTTAATGTTCCAAAGGAAAATTTCTGTGAATGGATAACCTTTTCTTTTTGTTTTATTGTTAGCGTTCCAAATAATTCTTTGTTAAAGGTTTCATTGGTCCCATTTATTGCTAATATGCTAATAGAAGGGAATTCCGTAGTTAAGTAAAACATCTCTTTAGCAGAAACATCTATAATCAATCCTTTATTGTATTCAAAGGTTTTAACAAGATTTACACTTTCGTCATTTAAGATAAAGGACACTCGGGCTTCATAGGTTCCTTTTTCTAAATCTGAAATCTCCTTTTCTCTTAACAGGTCAAAAACTAAAATTGTTTTATACGGTGAGATATCAGCTTCTACAGGTTGTGAGAACACATAACTGTATTCAACCTCAGAACTTTCCTGATTTACTATCAAAAATGAAAAGTTATTAATTTCTACATGAGAATCATTGTTGTTGGTATTTTGTATAGTAACTTTTATATCTAAATTATCTGGATAGTAATATTCTTCTTTTGATTCTAAATTGATATGAATCCCTTTTATAACTACATTGTAAGGTAAATCAAATCTTGAACCTCTACGCCCCATAATAATAAATATGAACACTAACATGGACAAAAATATAACGATGTAAAATGTCCATCTAATTATTCTTTTTTTAGATTGTTCTCTTCTTTCTCTTTCTTTTTTCCTTTCTTCATCATACTTTTGCCATTCTTCCGGGCTTTTTGAAAAATATTGCATGAATTCATCTCACTATTTTCAATATTATTTAGAAGGAAGATAAGTTACTTAAATACTGATCTTCATTGATTACCCCTTTATTAAAAAATTCCCGAAGTGTGGGCAACGGATCTATATAACAATCAGAATCTTTGTATTTTTCACTTACAAAATTAATACTCTTACCTTGTGATATGTCTCTTTTCAAATTTTTTGAAATTATCAAACCTTCAAAAACAGTTATAAAACCTTTTTTCCCTGTATTATAACAGTGTTCACATCCATTTCCTTGGCAAAAAGGACAGTTTTTAGGGATTAATCTTTGATTAAGGATGAGATCTAAGCTTTCAGAGAGATTTCTTACTTCTATTCCAAACATCTTCAACCTTTGAAGCACTAAAAAAACATTCTTAGCGTGTAACGTGGAAAATACCAAATGACCTGTTATCGAAGATTCAAATAACAATTTTGCAAAATTTTCCTCCCTAATTTCGCCCACAACTATTAAATCAGGATCTTGTCTCAATATATATTTTAAAATATCTGCTTTGTCTTCCTCGTTTTTTGATACTATTTGAATTATACCTGGATTAATATACTCTACTGGATTTTCTATGCTATGAACTTTTCTCCTTTTTTTGAACTTATTAACTATGTACTGCATCGTTGTAGTTTTGCCAGACCCTGTAGGACCAGAAAAAATAAGCATTTTTGATTTTTGATCAATTAATTTTTCGACGTTAGAAAGAATCATTGGTTCCATGAAAACTTTTATGTCGTTTATGTTTCTCAATTTTCTTAAGACACAACTTATTCCTCCAGAAGATCTAACAAAGGAAGCTCTATAATTGATGTTCTGGAAACGAAAAGAACCATCAATATTTTCAAAATCTTTTACTATATCGTACCCACAATTGATAAGCAATTTGTTTAGCACTACTTCGTATTCATATGCCCCCATAGTTTCTAAAGTTATTAAATCTCCACAGTATCTGGCTTTAACGCCTACCTTTTCGTCATGAGGTTCAAAATGAAAATCTGTAATATTTTCATCGTCATATTTTTTCAAAAAGTTGTCTAAAATATTTTCTTCTACTTCATAATTCTTTAGGTCTTTATTATACAAGAGGTAGAAATTAGAGGGTTTCTTTTTCATTATTATTGTTATTGTTGTTGGACTTCTTCTCCTGGAATTTCTTCTACATGATCTTGCAAATACTTGTTCAATCTGGATATTTCTTCGGCAACCACACCTTTTCCAAACTGTCTATATAATGCTGGTTGTTCATAAAGATCTAGATAGTTTTCTTCTCCAGGCAATTTGTCGTAACCGGATGCTATAACCGTTACCTTAATAACTTCAGGAGGCAAATCTATAATTGTAATTCCCATTTTTAGTCGTGCATCATCAATTGCGTATGAACGTAAAATTTCATTGACAATTTTGACATCTTGTGTGGTTGGAGTCTTACCCGCGATGTTTACTAAAGCAGCTGTTGCATTCCTTACAGGATCCTCTAAAATTTTACTATTCAATGCATTTTTTATAGCTTCTTCAGCTCTTTTTTCTCCTTTTGCAAGTCCAATACCAAGCATCGCAGAACCTTTTATGCGTAATACCGACGCTACATCTGCAAAATCTAAATTGATCATACCTGGTTTGGTTATCAAATCGGAAATACCAGTAATTGCTTGAATAAGTATTTCATCAGCTTTCTCAAAGGCTTTGTCAATTGGAATATCATCATCGTTATCTATAAGTTTATCGTTTGATATTTTAATTAAACTATCCACATACTTTTTAGTTTCTTGAAACCCTTTCAAAGCTATTCTTTCTTTTGTTGATCCTTCAAAGTGAAAAGGTAAGGTAACTATTGCCACAGTCAAAATACCCATTTGTGTAGCTAAATCAGCTATAATAGGTACAGCCCCTGTTCCTGTACCTCCCCCTAAACCCGCGGTTATAAATAAAAGATCTGTATCTTTCAAAGTTTCTTTTAAATCATCCTGACTTTCTAAAGCTGATTTTTTACCAATTTCTGGATCTCCACCGGCACCTAGACCTTTTGTCAGTTCTTTACCCAATTGAATTTTTGTAGGTGCGTCATTATTTTCTAATACCTGTACATCCGTGTTTGCAGCAATCAGTTCTACATCATCAATGCCTTTTTTTATCATTCTTTGAATAGCATTATTCCCTGCTCCTCCAACGCCTATTACTTTTATCTTATAACTCGTTTTCCTACTAAACAATTTATTTCGTTTGTTGATTTCTTCCATTTCAAAGGGCATCTTCTTCTTCACCTCCCGTTATTTTCTTAAAAAAAGTCTTTAAGGTGGATGTTGTTTTTTTGGAAGATTTATTTCTTTTGGAGGATTCTGAACGCGTCTCTTTGTTTTTTTCATAAAGATTTTCTTCTAACAAATCGATTCTGTACCTTTCTATTAACCCAAAAACAGTTTGAAATTCCGGATCCTTAGCTAATTCTTCTGGAATGTTCTTGAACGAGTCAAAAGATACTATGGAACTTTTCCTGAAATTTTCACCCATCAGTTCTTTAACGGTGATTTCAATATTTTTTATTTTCGAGCCTCCCCCGGTCAATACTATTCCTCCCTGTAAAGCACCTACTTCAAAAGTTCTTTCATAACCTATTTTTGAGAGTTCGCCATTTAACCTGCTTATAATTTCTCTGACTCGAGCAAAAATAATTTTATTTAAAAGACTTAGAGGAACATAAGAATACCCACTACCTGTCAATAATTGGAAATTCACCTTTTTCATTGTTTTCGTTTCTCTTGAACATGCCCCTTCCTCTTCCAATAACCTATGTGCCTCTCTTTCAGAAACCTTGAGTATATTGGAGATATCTTTTAATACATATTTAATTCCATACGGAAAAGTGTAGAATAATTTTGGAATTCCATCTTTAAAGATGATTATTCTACAAGAATTGTACCCAAAGTCTATCACAGTGATGCCGACATTTCTATCGTTGGGGGTGGTAATTATATAACTATTCGATAAAGTTGAATCGTATATAGGAATTTCAGAAGTATAGACAATATCTTTTAAGACGTTAATTAACAGCGAAAAGGAATTTTCATCTACCCATACAATGTTTAGTGTTGTAGTTAAAGATTTTTCAGCAAAAAAAGAAACTGGATTTTTTACCTTTTTTTCGTCGATATGAAACTTCACAAAGTTTGAATCTAAAATTATTTTTCCCTCGTCTGTGTATTTTTTGATAATGCTTTTCTTGATGTTTCTGAGTTCCTCTTCTCTTATTTCTGTCCTTTTGCTAAACTCAACAGTAAAATGCTCTTCTGTGATATTCAAAGAGTTAGTGGAATATCCTACAATAATTTCTGGATTTTTAATCTTCTTTGGAGACTCCTGGTTCAACTTTTCTATAAGCGTTTCAATTGATCTACGTAGTGATTCCATATCTTGTATTTCACCATTAATGATACCGTCCACTGGAAGTTTACTCAGTGAAATTGGCACAATACTTCCATCTTCTTCTATTTCAAAAAGTACTCCCTTTAGAAAAAAACTACCGATATCTATTCCAATCAAATAATTCTTAGCCATACTAAAGCCCCCGATCATCGATTTTAAAGAAACTATGGTTACTAATGAAATAATTCCCAGGTCCCAAAAATTCTATATTACTAAGAGTGATCAAAAAATCTTTAATTTCTGGTAATTCAAGGTACTCAATTCTAATGTTATTATAACAAAGTATTTCTTTATTCGGAAAATTTATTTCTCTAATCGACGTATTACAACAAATACTTTTGACAAAATTGAGTTCTTCTTCTTTTTTTATTTTATCTTTCGAAAAAATTACTTTGATGAATTTTGGATAGGGATGATCGCTAACAAATGTTATTTTATCATAAATATCAAAATAAAAATATCTATTATTTATTTCTACGTAATAAATACTTTTCTCAATTTCTACTTTATCTTTATAAACAAAAAATTCTTCTTGAGTTTCAAAAAAAGGGAGGAGATTGTAAACACAAATTATTAAAAGTAGAAGGTAAAAAAAGGTTAAGATTAACTTTTTCCATTGCACTAGATATCTAGCTCTTTCACCTTATTAGCATTAGATTCAATAAACTCTCTTCTAATAGAGGGATCGTATCCCATGAGTATTTCTATCATCTCTTCTGCCATTTCTAAATCTTCCATCTTTATTTTTACAAGTTTTCTAGTGTCTCTATCCATAGTGGTCTCTCTCAATTGGTCAGGGTTCATTTCTCCTAATCCTTTATATCTTTGTATTCTCCATTTTTTATCCCCATATTTTTTCTTCAACTCTTCAAGTTCTTCGTCGGAATAAAGATAAAAATGTTGTTTACCAATCTCAAATCTATACAGAGGAGGTTGAGCAATGTATACATATCCTTCCTCTATTAAAGAACGCATGTATTTGTGAAAAAGCGTCAACACTAAAGTTCTAATATGTGCGCCATCAACATCTGCATCAGTCATGATAATGATTTTACCGTATCTCAATTTAGACAAATTGAACTCTTCTCCTATACCAGTTCCTAATGCAATGATAATATTCGAAACTTGTTCATTTTTTAAAAGTTTTAAAAAATCAGTTTTTTCTGCATTTAGAATTTTCCCCCTCAAAGGTAAAATCGCCTGGTACATTCTATCCCTAGCTTGTTTGGCATTTCCCCCAGCCGAATCTCCTTCAACTATAAAAAGTTCTGATTCGTTTAAATCCCTCGATGTACAATCTGCCAATTTGCCTGGTAGAGTTGTATTTTCGAATATTGTTTTTCTTTTAATGCTGTCTCTGGCTCTTTTAGCAGCAAGTCTTTTTTTATATGCTAAAAACATTCTTTCAAAAATATTTTTTGCTTCTTTTATATTTGCATCAAAATATAAAGATAATTTCTCTGTAGTTATTTGATTTACTGCTTCTCTGGCAACTTTAGATCCCAATCTTCCCTTTGTTTGACCTTCGAAAACAGGATTGGGCATTTTTATATGTATTATGGCTAATAATCCTTCTCTCACATCTTCTCCACTAAAATTCTCGTCTTTTTCCTTTAAAACATTGTACTTTCTTGCATATTCATTTGATAATCTTGTTAGAGCTTGTTTGAATCCAGATTCATGTTCCCCGCCATCGATAGTCCTAATGTTGTTCACAAAAGAGATTACTTCGCTTTCTTCAGAATCCGTATAGACAAAAGCTGCTTCCACTTGAATTTCTGACTCCACTTTACTATATTGATATGATCCGTACATGTAAACCGGCTCGGAAATAGAATTCATCTTCCGCCGTTTCAAGATGTAATTTATAAATTCGTTCAAACCGCCAAGAAAATGAAATTCTTGCTTGTAATCTCTTTTTCTATCTTCAAAGATAACTTTCAAGTTAGGATTTAAAAAGGCTATTTCTTTCAACCTATTCTCTATTAATCGTGATTCAACAGTTATATCTCCATCATCGAATATTTCTTTATCAGGGAGAAATTTCACAACAGTCCCACTCTTGTCTGTTTCGCCTACAATAATTACATCTGTTTGAGGAACACCTCTTGCATACTTTTGATAGTATATTTTCCCGTCTCTGTAAACCTTTACCTCCATATATTCGGACAAAGCGTTAACAACCGATGCTCCTACTCCATGAAGTCCTCCACTAACCTTATAGGCTTTTTTATCAAACTTTCCACCAGCATGAAGCGAAGTCATAACTAACTCCAATGTATTTTTATTTTCAGTTGGATGTATATCTACAGGTATACCTCTTCCGTTATCCTCAACTTCAATAGAATCATCCTCATTCAAAGTAACTCGAATTGTATCACAAAACCCGTTAACATGCTCATCTATGGCGTTATCGATTATTTCATAAACCATATGGTTTAACCCTGTTTTACCCGTTGATCCTATGTACATTCCAGGTCTTAACCTAACAGGTTCTAACCCTTTCAAGACCTTTATATCGTTTCCAGAATAAGTTTTTTCTACCATTTAAACACCTCCACAAGCGTTTCTCAAGAAACAATTCTAATTCTATTTATCGTTTCATTTTCCAGAATAGAATTTATCGCGTTCAATAATAATTTTTCCCTAAAAAGTATTTCCTGTTTAACATAATTGTCAGCACAGGCTATTTCCACTATCTTATCTTTTAAGAGATAATTTTTAACTGTTACATTTTTTGATAAATTCTCAGGAATATACTTAGGTAATTCTTCTCTTAATCTTTTTATTATATATATTTTTTTGTAAACCAAATTTTTTTTAGAAAGTTGTTTTAAAACACCTTCAAATTTTTCCTCCATTTTAGACCATCTTAATAGTAAAGTATTCCTCTCAATCTTCTATTTTTTCTGTTATAAAATCTTTCCAATTGTCAAGAATAGCTTCCGTTACTACACCAGGTACAGTAAAAGTAAAATCAGGAAAAATTCTTCTAACAGGTACTACACCTCTTGAAGTGTGGGTAAGAAATACTTCCTCGGCAGATAAAAGTTCCCATACTTGAACATTTGCTTTCTCTTCAACTTCTAAAGATAAATCATTTGCTAACTCAAGGACATCTTCTCTAGTTATCCCTGGTAATATCCCCGATGAAATATGAGGAGTCAATAAAACACCTCCACTGACATAAAAAATATTAGAGTATGTACCTTCGGTTACATTACCGAACTCATTTAAAACGATGGAATCATAATAATAATCATATTTTTTATGGATGTATTTGATTGAACCATTTAAAGGTGTTTTTACATAATAAGGAATAATAGGAGACGAAGTTTTTCTTTCTCTCGCTATATTAACTACAACACCTTCTTCGATCAAATCTACATCCTCTTTCAACT
The DNA here is from genome assembly GCF_002895495.1 of Petrotoga sp. HWHPT.55.6.3. Taxonomy (NCBI): domain Bacteria; kingdom Thermotogati; phylum Thermotogota; class Thermotogae; order Petrotogales; family Petrotogaceae; genus Petrotoga; species Petrotoga sp. HWHPT.55.6.3. Next base: position 108,476 of record NZ_AZRJ01000014.1, read on the forward strand.
CTTCAACAAAGCAATAAAATGTTTTATATTTAGAAGTGAAAGGAGTTACATATATTTTAAATCTGAATTCTTCATAATTATGAATCTTTTTTGCCTGATTTAAAATTATTTTTATCTTTTCAAGAGGTGGTATTTCAAATGCCATAAAATCAGCAGATCGTTTCAATCTATCATAATGTCTTTTTAAATTGTAAGGAATACCTGAATAAGTTCTAAGTACATCATAAATCGAATAACCATTCACGAACCCTTCATCATCTCCACTAACCAATGGAAATTCTACCCACTCTTTACCATTATAGAACATTCGATACCACCCCTTTATTTTCTTTAGACAAAGAAGATATCACCGTACTAAAAAACTCACCTTTTTCAATTTTTTTCTCATGAAATTGAACATTATGGGGGATGTAATATTCATCGTATCCAAAAAGACCTTTTTTTGAGCTACTTTCTGTTAATACTTTAACTCTAGACCCTAACATATCATTCAAGTAATTTTTTCTTGAGAGATCAGCAATTTTATCCATTTGTGAAAGTCTGTCTTTTTTTTCATTTCCAGGTATCTGATTTTGCATCTTAGCTGCTACAGTTCCCTCACGTAATGAGTACCTAAAACTATGGACTTTTAAAACCTTAAGTTCTTCAATTGAATCAAACAGGATTCTTAAATCTTCCTCATCTTCACCAGGAAAACCAACTATGAGATCACAAGTAATAGAAAACTTTGAGTCGTATTTTCTTAAGTTTTCGATGGCTGTATAAATCATTTTTCTATTATATTTTCTATGCATTGATTGTAAAATTTTATCAGAAAAATGTTGAATCGAAAGGTGTATGTGTTTTTCAAATATTGGATAAGAATTCAATATGGTAGACAAATTGTCAGTAATTATTTCAGGATATAGAGACGTTATTCTTATTCTAATTTCTTTATCAGCAAAACTCTTCCCGATTTGATTTAATAGTTCTTCTAAGGTTTCTGAATTGTCCATTCCATAATATCCCAAATTTGTTCCAGTTAGCACTATTTCTTTATACCCTTTTTCAATAAATTTTTCTATACTTTTTATAACTTCTTCTGTTGGTAAACTGACTATTTTTAATCCTCTCAAGAATCTTATTTTACAGAATGTACATGAGTTAATACATCCTTCTTCAATAGGTAAAAAGATCCGTGTTCTGTCACCATACGGTTCGTTGGGAACTAATATGTCATATTTTTCATTATGGAACCAAAAATGTTTATCTGAGTATATACCTTCTTCACACAATAAACGGTCTATTTGTTTTTTTTCTAAATTACCTAAGACCAAATCGGCGCCTACTTTTTTTAATTCTTCGGGATCAGATACAGAATAACAGCCTGTAGCTATAATCTTGGAATTTTCATTTGATTTTTTTAATCTCCTAATTGTTTGCCTTACCTTTCTTTCAGCCTCTGAAGTTACGGCACAAGTGTTTAAAACGTAGATATCACTCTTACCCATTTTTTCTTCAAATACAATATCAAAATGAGGAGATAGTTTCTCGGCCATCGCTTGACTTTCAGCTTGGTTCATTTTACATCCAAAAGTAATAAAAGAAACTTTACGCTTCATATTCTATTTCACCAGTCAATGTTCTACTAAGTAAACCTATTCTTCTAATAACCCCCACTAATCTTTCATTGTCATCAACAACTGGCAGAACCTTTAATTTATTTTTTATTATTACATCTGCTACATGTAAAACCGTATCATCAAAGTAAACCTTAAATGGCTTTTTTATCATAAAATCAGATACTGGACGATCCAATATTTTTTTTAATCCATTAAAAAATTGATGGCTATCCGGTATAAAAGAAGTAGTTTCCATAAGCTTCAAATACCCCGGAAGTGAGGCGTCAATGATACCACTTTCGCTTAAATATCCCACCAGTCTAAAATCACTTGTAACTATGGGAAGCGCAGATAAATTATGCCTACGACATACCGTAATAAAACGCTCTACTTTCTCATCTTCCATTAAAGACGTTAGATCTCTCTCCATTATTTCCTTAGCTTTCAAGGTAAACACCTCTTTGTTATTCTAATCTTTCAATGGAAAACCTACTTAAACTTCTTTTTATATCTTCTAAAGTTCCTATCTTTTTTTCTATATAATCCGTTTTGGAAATGGCACTAGCCATACCGAATTTTGCAGCTTCAAAATAATTAAAATTATAATTTATAATATAATATATTATTCCCGACATAAATGCATCTCCTGCTCCAAAAAGATGTGATTTCTCAATCCTTTCTTCTGGATTAAAAAGCCAGACACCCTCATTTGTTGTTATCACATCACCAAAAATCTGATAACTCATAACAACTAATCTGGCACCATTTTCTATAATTTTTTTTGAAGCATCAATAAAATCATCTATACTTTCAAGGGTTTTCCCGAAAATTTCTGCTTTTCTTCTAAAGTCTGGTCTAACAACGGTAGGGCAATTATTTAAAATAGCTTTTTCAAAACACGGTCCAATTGATTCCATGTAAGTAGTTTTTCCTCTTTTCTTAGCTTCAAACATCAGATCGGAATAAACATCAGTTTTCAAGCCAGGAGGAACACTTCCTGACACTACGACATGTTCCACTAATGAAAGAGAATTTTTATATCTCCTTAAAAAATGATCGTAATCTTCATCATTAATGAAGGGACCTTTACTGTTTATTAGAGTCATTACTTCCTTCAAGGGATCTATTATTTCAATGTTTTCTCTACTTTCTTCTTCTGAATAAACAAAATTCATCGTTATATTTTCATACGCAGAAAGCTTACTCTGAATAACCCTACCTATGTGTCCCCCCAAAAAACCTGTTACTATCGATTTCATTTGCAAATTAGATAGCATTATTGAAACGTTAATACCCTTACCTCCTGGTTCCATTTTGGAATTTGAAGGATTTTCTATTCTATACATGTTACCTACTTCAAAATTATCAATTATAACTTCTCTATCCAGCGAAGGATTTAATGTGACAGATAAAAAATCGTACTCCATCGATTTCCTCCTAATACCATTATTATTTTACTATTATGGAAACCCCACACTTGCTATAATGCCCTTTTCTTCCCACCCCTCGTTTCTAAGAAAGGACTATGTACTATAACTCTCTATCTTATTAGAATAATCTTTTATTTTTTATATTATACCATATCAAACCTAAGTATTATTAACTGAAAAATTAAAATAACGGGTAGAAAATACCCGTTATTTTAAAAGATAATACTACTTTTGAAGAATCAATATTATGCTTTTTTATCCAGTGCTAATTTTTCTTCATTTTCTGAATATCTTCTCATCCTTACTTTGTAGTTATATACACCTCTTTTTGAAGGATACTTCTCAGCGTAGCCTTCTTCGTACCAAAGTTTATCGGCATATTTTTTCCATTCTTCGGCAAGTTGGTCTAATTCAGGAGCTAATTCATTCACGGTTCGCTCACTACCAGGATGTTGTGGAATAGCGTTGAACTTCTTTACCATTGCCCTGAATACTTTTGGATTGTCTATTATGGGGCATGGTCTAAATAAATTATTGGAATAGGGAATGGTCCTCTTATAAGCCTCAAAAAATGGTGATTTTAAAATATCTATAATTCGTTTTTCCCTTATATTATCCACGGCAAACTGTTGGAAGACACATGGTTCAGCATAACCTTTGGCGTTTATATGTAAATATTTAGCTCCCGCTGCTAAACAACCGTTAGTTAAGAAACCATGATTCCAAAAATCAGCAACAAACGCAAACTTTCCACCTAACCTTAACTCTTCCAATTTGTAGAATCTTTCATACCTTTGTTCGGCAGTAGGTACTAAATCCATCGAAGCATCTGCTCCTACGGGCATAAATTGGAAAACCCATGCATAACTCACATTGTTTTCTTTTAAATATTCCCAAAAATCATCACTCATTATTGCATCGTGATTCTTTCTTGTTGCTGTGACAGAGGCTCCATATATTACCCCATTTTCACTTAAGAGCTTCCAAGCGTTTTGAATTTTTTCAAAAACACCCTTACCTCTTCTCCAATCGGTATCAGCTTCATATCCTTCTACTGATATAGCCAATGTAGCGTTACCCAATTCAGCTAATTTTTTAGCGTTTTCTTCATTAATTAACGTTCCATTCGTATAAAGCAAAAAGTAAGAATCGCTGAACTCTTCTAGTACATCGAATAGATAAGGATATACAAATGGCTCTCCACCTGTTATAATGAAGAAATAGATGCCTAAATCATTGAATTGTCTTATTACATCAAAAATTTCTTCTTTGGAAAGCATATACTTGTGACCATACATAGCAGCGTAACAACCCACACATCTGAGGTTACATGCATATGTTGGAGAAAGCACAGCTAATTTTGGAAGGACTATCCCATATTCATGCATCTTATCCTGTCTCGTTTTTTCACCAACTGCAAATTCGTTAATGATTAGATTGTTTATTATTTTTTCAACAACTTTGGGATTAGATTTCTTGAACAAATTAGCCCAATTCTCCAGCATCGGATCATGATTTTCTGCCCCAGTTGCTAATTTTCTAAGCCCACTTTTTGCAGGTTCCTTAGAGAATTTTGATAATGTCCATAACAACTTCCCAAGTTGATCCACATCAGAATGTCTTACAACGTTGGTTATTAATTTAGAACTTTGTTTAAGTAACATATTTTTCATTGAGTCCACAACTGCCATACCGGACACCTCCTAATTTTTGTCATCTTCTGTAAAACTTAAAATCATTTTTTTAAAATTATTCTTTATTTCATCATTAGAAAATTCTATTCCTACGGCCCTGTATATAACTAAACCATCAAACATCGCTTGCAGCATAAAAGCTTTCGTTTTTGAATTAAATAATTTTTCAAATTTGCCAAGGATCTTTCCGTAATTTTCTTTGAATGTTTGAGTTAAAATTTTCATCATACTTTGATCATGTGTAGAATTTATTAAAATTTCAAACAATCGCATCAATTCTTTTGAAGGAAAAGTATTTAAAATTTGCGAATAAAGATTTGCATAAAAATCAGCACTTGCTTCCACACAATCCTGAGAGGGCATCGATTCATTTTCTTCGAAAAAACCTTGGACTTTTTCTAAAAGAGCACTAAAAGCAGAAACAATTAGTGCATTTTTATTTTTGAAATAGTTATATATAGAACCCTTAGATAAGTTACACGAAGAGGCGACATCTTCCATCGTTAGATTTGACAAACCTTTTTCGCTTATTAATTCCAACGTTTTTTCTGCAATGTATTTTTTTCGTTCTTGCTTATCCAAAATCTTTAACCCCGTGTTCATTTGGATCACCTCTTTTCTGACTGACTGGTCAGTCAGTTAAATTATAAACTATTGTGAAAAATAATTCAAATATGACTGAATTTGTCTAATTTAATAACGTACATTTTATAATAAGTCATAACCCTTTATTTAAAGTCAATAGAAAGCACATATATTAAATAAAATAACAATCGTATGTTCTTAACTTAATATTTTCAGAAAAGATATTCTAATTACATATTTTCGTTGAAAAAGTTACTTTTTTGTTTTTTTGAATTGGTCGACTCTTTTCCTCAATATTTTCCAAAGTGACTCTTAAAAAAATATAGTTGAAAAAACCCAGTTATGTTATAATTTAGTTGAAGAAAATATTTTTTATAAATTATAAGGTGGCAAATGAATGCTATTTTTAGTAGTAAGGGTTGACGAGATCAGTCTAAAAAATAAAAATAAAATGTCTTTTATGCATAAACTTAAAAACAACATCCAAAGCAAAATTTCCCAAAACTTCATTTTCAAGGTTAACAACAATAGAATATATCTAATTCCTCAACAAAATATGGGAATAACCGTTAAAGATATCGATACTCTAAAAAAGATTTTTGGAATACATTCATCTTCAATAGCTGAAAAAACTGAATTAAATATAGATTCATTTAAAAATAAAGTCTACGAAGTAGCAAAAAATCTCTTGAAAGCAACAATTATAGTACTTTTAAAATAAACGTCAATAGAGCCAATAAATCTCTTCCCTACAACAGTCAAGAATTTGCTGGAATAATAGGTGAATTTATATTGAACAATTTCCCTAAACTAAAAGTTGACTTAAATAACCCGGAGCTTGATATAGAAATAGATATTAGAAAAGAAGGTACGATTATATTTGACAATCGTTTAAAAAGACCAAGCGGATTACCCATTGGTACATCTTCAAAAGATTTAACAAAAAACGGAACAATTAAATTATCCCAAAAATTCGCATTGTATAAAACATCTATTTTACCATACGAAGATTCATGTAGCGTATTTATACCTTCTAAACCTGCCACTAAATCAAATACAAATTACATAAAATCAATTGAGGATTCTTTACAACATCTAAGTAAATTGGAAAAAGATGCTTTAGATGAAGTTAAAAAGTATAAGATTGAAGATAGTAAAGTCTCATAAATTGATCACTTTGAATCATAGTCTCATGTATCTTAAAGAAAAGGGAAGAAAAAGGAGGACAATTCATGAAAAAGGTATTAGAAACAATAAAGGCAATATTCTTCACAATATGGTTAATTATCGGATTTCTCGGAGTTGTAATTGTATATGGAAGTTATGTGTTGATAAAAGCCAATATCTTGGAAAAAAGAAAGGGACACAAAGTCTCTCAAGAATATATTAGAAAGGTTGTATCTTGGTTTGGAAAAGTTACTTTTAAATTCTTAAATAGTAAGATTTCAGTTCATGGTGAAGAGAATATTCCTCAGCAAGGCCCTTATGTAGTAGTAGCGAATCATCAAAGCCTTTTCGATATTCCTTTAATTTTAGGATATATATATCCCACAGCTTTTATTGCAAAAAAAGAGCTTTCTATGATTCCTATATTAGGAAATTTCATCAAAAGACTTGGCTCTATCTTCATAGATAGGAATAATTCAAAAAGTGGCGCTATAGCTCTTAAAAAATTTGCAAAAATATCTCAATCAGGGGAAATTATAACTATTTTTCCTGAAGGAACAAGGAGTTTAGATGGTCAAGTAGGTGAATTTAAAAAGGGAGCTCTTTTAATCCCTTTTAGATATAATATAAAACTATTACCTGTCACAATAGATGGAACTATCAAAATGAGCAAAAAAGGAAGCGTCTTTATCAAACCTTCGAATGTTAATCTATTCATACATGAACCAGTCGAGCCAAAACTTTTCGCTAGCGAAGGAGAATTAAGAGAATGTCTCAAAAGCATAATCAGCGAAAATATTACAAGCGAACCTCAACTAGCTTTAAAAGAAACAAGAGCGTAATTTCAGTTTTTTAAAGGAGGTTTTCAAACATGAAAAAAGTAAGCAATGTTACTATGGGAATAGATAAAGTTTCAAATTCACCGATAGTTTTTTTAAAGGTAGAAGATACAAACGTTGTTGTACCAATATGGATTGGGCCATGTGAAGCTGGTGTTTTGGCTTTAATATTGAGAAACGAAGATTTTGAAAGACCTTTAACGCACGATCTCATTGGTAATATTATCGAACAACTTAAAGCTCAACCTATTAAGATAGAAATTGACCAATTCAAGCAGGATATTTATTACGCTAAATTAGTCCTGAAAGATAGTGGTTCAAAAGAGATCTATATCGATGCCAGGCCTTCTGATTGCATAATTTTATCATTAAAAAATAACTTACCTATTTACATAGACGAAGAAATAGTATCCGAACACGGTATTGAAGCTTCTTTTATAAACGCAGAAGAACAAAGCGAGTTCAGACAAGATATTGAAAACTTCGATATAGACGAACTGAGAAGGAAGTTCGAAAATAAAAATAAAACTGAAGATGAAGATGACGAATAATTTTTTCTAAAAGCACGAGGTGAATCAATGGAATTTCTAAAATTATTAGAGTTTAAAGATTTCTTTGACAAGAAGATAAAGAATTTTTTCGAAAATTTGGACCTGGAAGATTATTTAAAAGAGCCACTGTTTTATTACATAGAAAATGGAGGCAAAAGACTTAGACCCTGGATAATATATAACTTCGGACAAATAATCTCTATAAATAAAAAGAATTTAATTGACATTGCGATAGCTGTCGAAATTTTACACTCATCATCCTTGATACATGATGATCTACCTGCCTTAGACAATGCAAAGTTAAGAAGAGGAGCTCTAACAACTCATTTAAAGTTTGGAGAATATAAAGCCATACTAGCTGGAGATTATGGGTTCACTCTCCCACTACAGATTGTTGCCGGTTTAGATAATATTAAAGAAGGGAACAAACTTCTCTTAATGGATTATTTTATAAAAACCATTTTAAAATTATTTCAAGGAGAAATGGAAGATTTAATCTTCGAAAAAGAAGATAAAAATGTAGGTGAGAAAGAAATTCTTGAGATGTATTCAAAGAAAACAGGGGCGCTTTTTGGTTTTTGCTTTGCATCTCCTTTTTTAATGGCTGGGGAAGCAGAGCTTGCTAAAGAGATGAATAAAATAGGAACTGATTTTGGTGTTTCTTTTCAAATTTTCGATGATTTAAAAGATATCTTCACTAAAGAAGAAGATATTGGAAAAGAAACTAATAAAGATGTAAACAAAAAAACTCTTTTAAATTTTTATAAGTTTCAAGAAACACAAATAATAGCCGATAATATGTATATAAATGTTTTACAAAAATTGGAAGACCTAAATCTAACAGAACTATCTCAACTTTTGAAAGAAGTTCGAAAAATCATAGAAACTAGATAGCTATTTCTAAAGGAGCTGACAGAGTTATTAAATTTAAACCTTTCAACTTTTTAAATAAAATTAAATATATGGAAAAAAAATACAAAATTCTCTTATCGATTGTTGTAATAGGTATTTTAATTCTTGTTTTTTCTATTATTTTTAAAAACATATTTTTGCCTCCAAATCAGATAACTCCTTCTTTTACAAATATTCAAATAATGGTTCCTGATTTTGCTTTTCCTTCAAAGAAACACATTGATATTAGCGTGGTGGATAAAAGTTCTGCAGAATATCAAGAATTGATCAACTACAAAAATTTTTACGGTGAAATATATAAAATTACTTTCTCAGATGAAAGTAATGAATCCTCTATTTTACCAATTACCGTAAGATACAAGATTCCAAAGGATAATTACTTTGGAGATAACTTCGTCAATTTCTCCTTGGCATACATCACACAGGAAGAACCTCCTGTTATCTCTGAATTCAGTGGGGAAAAATTAGTAAAAATAGATGACGAGTATTACATAGAAGCACAAACATTCCAAATAACTAAAGTAAATTATATAGGTCTAGTCATTGAATCTCCACAAGAATCATCCAGTGGACTCAAGGTTATAAAAGAAGCACCACCAACTCTTGAACCTGATATTATTTTAATTTCTGGAACTGATATTAATTTCTTAGGAAAGATAATGAATGTACCTGAAAATGGTTATCCACAATCTTTTTGGTCCTCCCTTTTTCCAAATAGAACCATTTGGAGTTACAATTACCCACTGACATCTACTAGAAGTAAAAATTACAACGATTCTTTTATCAGTTTTGTTGAAAGAACAGGGATTGATAGTTACATTGAATTTGAAGGAAGGCGTCTCGCTCAAGAACTTTCTAGATTTCCTAATAAAAAGTTTGACATCATTGCACATGGCATTGGCGGATTAATTGCTAGATATGCTTTAGAGTCTACTCAAACAATTCAAAATGTTGAAAATTTAGTACTCATTTCTACTCCAAATAAAGGAAGTAACCTAGCAAACCCCCTTTTTTTCACTTTACTCTTTGGAAAAAACACAGACATTTTATCTCAATTGTTTAATGTTGAGGATAGCACGATATTAAAAATCACTTTGCAAATTGGTTCTTACCTTGATCAAATAAATTCGTACTATGAAGATCTTATTCCTGACTCTGAATTTCTGAATAAATTAAACTCTTTTGGCATAAGAAATGACATCAGATATTTAACGATTATTGGGAGTAGTCCCGCAATTGATGAAGATTTATCAAATAAATACATTGCAAGGCTGTATCCAGAATTTGTTCGAGGAAAGGGAGATGGAATAGTAAGTGTTGACAGCGCTAACTTAGAAGGAATTGATAAAACTTACTATTCTCAAAAGAGCTTTTATGAAATTTACAATGATTCAGATGTTTTGAATATAATAGTTAATTTTTTAGAAGAATCCGTCCCTTCATATTCAGTGGAGCCCTTTACAGATGATAATTTCGTCGAATACACATACGAAACAGTAGAAGGTACCCCAACTCCAGATCAAAGTGAAAATCCCCGCCCAACTATTATTTCTACTTTTAAACTCCCTTCAGCGTATAAAGAAAGTACAATTTTACTAAATCCAATGAAGCAAGGAGAAATAGACGAAGATACAATGAGCATTATCGAAGTAGGAGAAAATATTTACTTTAAAAGTCCTAATGCTATTTACAACAGCAAACTAGAAAAAATATTTTCAAATAAAATTATGGGAGGATTACTATTTAACAACCAATACTATTTATCTACTGTTGATGGAGTATACATTTTGAATGAAAACGGCAAAATTGATAAAATTAATTCACAAACACCTTCTAAAGGTACCGAAATTTATTATTTACCAAATGTAGGGTTTTTAAGTGTGGAATATGAACCAAACAATTGTAATGTCTATCTCAACGATTCTCTGATAAATGAAGGCAGCAATTTTATATCATTAAAAGTAATAAATGGGGAAGTATATGTCATCTTTGAGGATAAAATATCAAAACTACAAAACATGGATATTGTGGAAATGATAAATACTTCTACAATTCAAGAAGTTTTGGGAACTCAGTTAGGAGAGATTACTGATTTTGCTTTATATAACAATAACTATTTTATTTTATTTTCAAACTATAAATTAGTTCTGTGGGATAGTTCAAAAAATGGGTTACAACTCATAGAAGACGGAAACATAGGAAAATTAAAATTACAAATATTTAATGATAAATTATTTGTATTTGGGAAAGATCATGTGAGTTACTTACTTTTAAAAGAAGCTACTTTCCCCGGTTTTTTTCAAAAATATGATACTAACGCAATAGATGTCTTTATTGATAAAAACGGCAAAGGATGGATAGTCACTAAAAATAACCGAATTGAAATACTTACCTTTTCTATTTTGTTGTGAGGTGAGTCAATATGAAAAAAGCTATCACATTGTTGATAATTTTGTTCCAAATAATGCTAATATTTGCTGATAATTACGAAGTTGCCTACGAATACTATATGAACGGCTTAAACTACTATAGAAATGCCCAATATGATTTAGCTCAAGATTTTTTTGAGCAAGCTTTGCAACTATCACCTAGATTAGAAAGTGAAATACCCGAAATAAAAATGTATCTAGGATTATCTGCATTTCACAACAAAGATTATGCCTCAGCTAAAATATACTTGCAACCCCTAAAAGGTATCCCCATTGTGGATGAAGCTCTAAGTGTTATTGAATCTACATCTCAACAATCAGAGGTTTTAGACACATCAAACCTAAAAATTAATAATACTCAACCGTTGGAAGAAGAGCAGCAAAACTTTAATCTTTTAACCTTTTTTACCATAATGCTAATAATATTTGCTATTTCCTTAGCTGCCTCATTTTTTACTGTTTTTTTAATTCGTCGGCATGTTACTTTTGAGAAAAAAGAGAACGAGTTAAATAATATGGAAACTCTGACCAATATAAACAAAGTCGAAACTCAAGGAATCAAATACAAAACAATAGACCAATTTGATGAACCATACATAAAAAACGTTTGGCAAGTATCATCCCCTTTAAAAAAACTTATTGGGATAACTTCAAATGAAGACCCTTCACTAGAAGAAGCTAATGTATCGAAAGACCACAAAGAAGGCAAATTAAGTGAGATAGAAGACCTTGAGAATAAACTTGATAAGGATATAAACGATATCTTGAAAGAATCAAGTCTGGAAGAGATTGAAGAAATTCTAAATGAGTTAGAAGGTAATGGTGACAAAAGTAGAGTTCAAGAACCAACTACTCTTGAAGAGGAAAGTAACGGAAAGAACCAAGAAGCGTATTCTCATTTGGAAAATGTCATAAAACCTGATTCTGAGATAAAAAATAACTTTTCTTCGATAATGAAAAAAGAAGAAAAAGAATTATTATTTGAAGATGATTTAGATCTTGGGCTTTTTGATATAACTAAGGAATTAGAGACAAAAAAGATTTCTCAAAATAATATACAAAAGTTCTTTCATAAATTATTTTATGACGTTAACAAGGATAAAATATAATTAAAATATTAAATATTGATTTTGTTTTAAATTATTGGTATAATATATTTGATTTAAAATAAAAATTTCAAATGCGGATGTGGCTCAGTTGGTAGAGCTCCAGCTTCCCAAGCTGGGAGTCGCGGGTTCGAGTCCCGTCATCCGCTCCAAAAACGAAAGGGGCTTAATGAAGCCCTTCTTTGTTTGTATGAGGTGTAAAAATGGCTTTGAAGATTGAAAGCGGCAAATTTAAGAATACCAATATAGAAACAGTTGATGATCGTAGGACGAGATATACTCCCGCTACTTTAAGAAGAGCTCTGATAAGCATTTTTGATTTTACAGGAGCTAATTTTTTAGAATTTTTTGCAGGTAGCGGCATAATGAGTTTTGAAGTTTTAAGTAATGGGGCAAAAAGTTCTACAATGGTTGATATTTCGACTAAGGCCGTGAGCTCGATTTTAAAAAACGCTGAATCTTTAGGGGTACTAAATAAAATAAAAGTTATAAAATCAGATTTTAGAAAATCTATTACAAAACTTTCAAATGAACAGTTTGATTACATATTTGCTGATCCACCTTTTAATAACAGTTATGTCCAAGAATTTTTGAAATTCATAGATTCAAATGTATTTTTAATTAGAAACGGCGGCTACATCATTATTGAAAAATATAAGAATGAAAAATCTGATTATATACCTAAAAATTTAATTAGAGAAGAAGTAAGAGATTACGGTGATATTGAAATTCTAATCTTTTTTAAACCTTAAAAAAAGGGCCTTAATAAGGCCCTAATTTGGAAATGAATTCTTCCGGGGACAGAACACTCCAGGAGGGAGGGTAACCTACAAAAGTGCTCTGTAGAGATATTATACATCATGAAATTTTTTTCTCAAAATCTAATTATAGGCAATTACTTTCAATTAGCAGCGATTAAAGTCGTTTAACCCCATTTAAGTCAATAAATCTCAAAAATAGAAAAAATTTCATTATTTGATATTATATTTTTATCAAATGGAACGTTGGAAAAAAGAGGTACGTAATCTAATGTATGCCCAAAAGTACTCCAATTTATACCCACAGGATCGTTTAACGCTTCATAAAAACTTTTGATTATTGGCGATTGATAAGTTACATTTTCTTCTGAATTCTTGGTATCGTAAAACTCTTTTTCTAAATCAAGCGTCAAACCCAATTTTTCTTGAAACTCTTCATAGTTCTTAGATTGGTTAAATGTACTTATCAGCTTTTCATAAGAAAACTCAGTGGGTTGAAGCTTATTCAGCGCCAAAAAACCATCGCCTAAACTCAAACCTCCTGTTGAATGATCCGCAGTTACTATGATTAAGGTTTCTTGAGGATATTGCTTATAAAAATCGATAGCAACTTTTACTGCACTATCAAAGTCTAATATTTCGTTTATCAATGAATAAGTATCATGTGCGTGTGCAGCGTGATCGATTCTTCCCCCCTCTATCAGAATGAAAAAAGGAGAACCTTTAAATTTACTCAACGCATAATTTAAAGTTTCTTCTAACGTAACTCTTTTCGGATCGTCTGTTAAAAAAGTAAAATTTCCATAATACAACATAACAATTTCATTACCAGGAAACGGAATTTTACTTAGTTCTTCTGTGTATAAATATCCATACTCTTTTGTGTTTCTATCCTTAAAATAAGCTTTTCCTCCCCCTATGAAAAGATCAAAATTGCTTTCTAAAAGATCTTGCATTATCTCTTGGTAATCTCTTCTATTTTCAACGAAACTATAAGCTCCCGCCGGGGTAGCATCGATGATGGTGTTAGTTGTTATGACACCAATTTTGTACCCTCGTTTTTTTAATTCATAAGTAATGGGCAGTATCTTTTCATCATCAGGATTAATGTTTATCCTGTCGTTGTAGGTTTTTTCTTTAGATAAAATTGCCGTTATGGCTGCTGCTGAATCCGTTACTCCGTTAATCGAAGAAGTTTCAACCATTCCATAGTAAGGTAGTTCAAGCATGTGCAGTTGATCTGTGTATAAATATTGTTTGTACATATTAGATAACTGCATATGTGGAATTCCCATTCCATCGGCTATAAACAAAAAAACATAGTCAAATGAAAAAGAAAAATACCCTAAAAGGGCAAGGAGAAAAACCAACAGAATTTTTTTCACTTCTAACACCTTCGTTGTTTAATTAATGTTTTCGACTAAATTTTCAAACCTTTTGTCATCTAATCTATCAAAATTATTTAAAATGTATCTTTCTATATCAAATATTTTTTCTTTGTCAAAATCCAACCATTCCATGAAGGATATTACACTTTCCCCATAAGGTTCATCATAAAAACCTGATTTTTTGAGTTCTAACTCTTTCAAATACTCCTCTGGATAAACTTCTCTAAGAAACAATAATGAATTAGTTTCTGCTAATATTTCATGCCAAGTATCCGTTGGGGAAGCCTTCACCTTGTAACCGAAAAAATAATGAGATAACTCATGAACTAAATCCTTGCTAGAATTAACAACGTAGACACTTGGCAAAACTTGAAAAGACCTACTTTGATCCATATAAATAATATACATAGGTTCATCGATTTCTGAAATATTTTCTAAAAAGTCTTTAGATTCAACAACTAACTCCTCTAACCATTTTTCATTATAGAAAAAATTATCAAGGTTATAAAGGTTATAAAGAGTATTTTTATTTTTGAAATAAACCATTGCCGATGAATCGTTACTTTGCCTTTGAACTAAAGAATCTCCGCTTTGACGTAGCAAAAATCCGTTTTGTACATTTAGCAAGATAAACTCCTCAAAAGGTATTTCTTCGTAAAAAAAGATGTTTTCCTCTTTGAAGGTATATTGAATGTCATCATAGAAAATCACCTGTGTTAATCCCGTCGAAAATACTCTAATATTATTATCTCCTTCATCAACTAAAGTAACAGGATAAAAGAAAAAAAATAGAAATAAAATAAAAACAAAAATAGCGAGTAAAGTACTTTTTCTATTATCGATGGCCATCTTAATTCCTTTCTTCACACTTGAAAAAATTATCCAATTCTTATACTAATTATTATGTAAATTACATACAAAGTAAGCAGTATGAAGCCCAAACCTCTTCCAACTTTTCTATCTTTTTTCATCATCGTACCAAACAACAAGACTAAAGCCAGTAAAAGACCATATGACACATCAAAAGCAACTGATCTATCCGCGCTGGCACCATTTATTAATGCTGATATGCCCAGTATGGCAGCGATATTGAAAGTATTGGAACCAACTATATTTCCCATCACAATATCATCTGAATGTTTGATCGCTGCAACAATAGCGGTTACTAATTCCGGAAGGGAAGTCCCTACTGCAACAATAGTCACCCCTATCAAAGATTCTGAGATTCCAATATTTTTAGCAAATATAACTGAATTGCTTACCGTCAGTTCTCCTCCTATTATCAACATAGCTAATCCTAAGGCAGAGAAAGTGATTATCTTAGCCCAAGACTCTTCCTTTTCGACTTTTTTCATTTCATCGCTTTCGACAAGTTGCTTCCTGAGTTGTTGATCATTTTTTGCCATATAATAAAGATAAGCCGTAAAAATAAGAAAAAAGGTTATCAGTATCATACCATCGTATCGAGTTAATACGCTATTCCCTTCCATCATCATTGCAAATATAACCACTGAAATAATAACCAAAAAAGGCATTTCTATGTTTACTGTAGATTTTTGAACTTTTGTTGGAGATATTAAAAAAGAGATCCCTAAAATTAATCCAATATTTGCAACGTTCGAGCCAAGAACGTTTCCTAATCCAACACTGGCTCCTTTTATTGATGAAGAAACGGTAACAACTAATTCAGGTGCACTGGTACCAAAAGCCACCACAGTCAAACCTGCAAACAGTTCAGAAACACCTAGTTTTCTTGTCAATCCAAGGGCTCCTTCTATTAACCTATCTGCCCCTCTTATTAATAGAAAAATACCTAAAGCTATCAATAGAATATTTATCAATCAATATTCACTCCTTTTTTTCGACGATTACTCTCTTATTTCTGAGGTATACAAAAAGCAAAGAACCCAACACTATCAATATAAAGCTTATAACTACAGCAACTCGTAGATCCCCAATATAGAGACTGTCCGTTCTTAACCTTTCAATAGGAATTCGCCCAATAGAATAAAGAATTAAATACAGAGCAGTCACTTCTCCATATGTTTTTCTCTTATTTCTAATAAAATAAAACAATATTAGAAATACCAACAAATTCCATGCAGATTCATACAAGAATGTTGGATGAAAATACTCATAGGCTTCATACCCTGGCATTCTATCCGGTAATGAAATGTACATCTTCCAGGGAAGATTTGTTGGTGAACCGTATGCCTCATGGTTGAAAAAATTACCCCATCTTCCAATAGCCTGAGCTAACGGTAAAACAAAGGTGAATAAATCTAACCCTTGAAGAAATGTAAAGGTACACTTTTTTTTCAAACGTGTATACAAAAAAACTACCAAAAAAGCAGCCAATATTGCTCCATGTATAGCCAATCCTCCATGCCAAATCTTAAAAATTTCTGAAGGATTTTGAGAGAAATATTCAAGATTAAAAAGAACATAATATAGCCTTGCACCTATAATCCCAAATATAATTCCCAAAGAAACAGCTGTGAAAAGATCGTCTTCATTTATTTTTTCTCTTTCAGCTTCTTTTTGAGCAATAAAAGTTGCCAACAGTATGGATGAAGCAATTAACAGTCCATACCATCTTATTTCTAATGGACCAACTGTGACTAAAACAGGGCTGAAATACCATTCCCCAGAAAAACTTTTTGGTAAAATAATTATACTAATGACTAAAAAAGAGGCTATCGAAACCAACAAAGTGCTTAAAAAGACTTTATCTCTTTTCATGTTTTTCCTCCTAAAGACTTAAAAATCTCTATAGAACGTTGACCAAATGTATTGAATCTCCATATCTTGTTTGCAATTCGTGTTTTAAATTAGGATATCTATCGAAACTTTGGATAGTTGCTAAAAATCGCTCTACCTTTTTTCTTGAATTCTCTATTATATTTATATCTTCGACTAAATCCAAAAATTTAAATTCTGGTATCCCGTGCTGTTCCACTCCAAAGAATTTTCCTGGTCCCCTCCATTTTAAGTCAATTTCTGCCACTTCAAAACCATCTAACGTCTTAGAAAAGGAGTTCATTTTACTTTTTATCTCATTGTTGGCATCATCATCTATTACTAAAAAACAATAAGACTGTTTATCACTTCTGCCCACTCTTCCTCTGAGCTGATGCAATTGAGATAATCCAAAACGATCGGGATGTTCGATGACCATTACCGTAGCATCAGGGATATCTATCCCCACTTCTACTACCGATGTCGAAACTAATATATCATACTCTTTTTGAACAAATTTGTCCATCACGTCATTTTTTTCTGAAGGTGAAAGCCTCCCATGCAAAAGCCCCACTTTATATTCTTCAAATACTTTACTTAGCTCTTCATACATACTGATAGCGTTTTTTAATTCTAAGGCTTCAGATTCTTCTATCAATGGATACACGAAAAAAACTTGATTCCCTTGATCCAATTCTTCTTTAACAAATTCATACAAACTTTTTCTGTTGGATTCAGCAATAAGTATTGTTTTAATAGGTCTTCTACCTTTAGGCATCTCATCAATTAAGCTAACGTCTAAGTCGCCGTAAAAAGTCATTGCCAAAGTCCTAGGAATGGGAGTAGCAGTCATTACCAAAATATCTGGATGATTCCCCTTTTTAATAAGTTCAAGTCTTTGATTCACTCCAAATCTATGTTGTTCATCAATCACCACCAACCCTAGTTTTTTAAATTCAACATCCTGTTGAATAATTGCGTGAGTACCAACTACAACATCAATTTCTCCTAATTTTAGCTTTTCTTTTATTAATATTTTGTCGCTTTCCTTAGTATCTCCTGTTAACAAAACTACTTTCAAACCTAACGGCTCTAAATCTTTTGAAAGCTTCTTAAACTGTTGCTTAGCTAAAACAGAGGTAGGGTTCATAACTGCTGCTTGATATCCAGCTTCACAAACATCTATAATCGCTAGTTCTGAAACAACGGTTTTACCAGAACCAACATCTCCCTGTAAAAGTCTATTCATAGGATATGGAGAAATTAAATCTTTTCTTATTTCTTCATAACTTCTTTTTTGGGCTTGTGTGAGTTCAAAATTTAAAGTATTGAGAAATTTTTTTGATAATTCTCCCTTTATCTCTTTCGTCTCACCTTTTTTCATTTCTTTCATCTTTAACTTTAGATAGATCATTGCTAATTCAAATAAAATTGCCTCTTCGTATTTTAAAGAGTACCAAGCCCTTTCTTTATGATAAATGCTTAAAGGGAAATGAATTCCCTTTATTCGCTTTTTCAAATCTAACAAATTGAACCCTTGAACAAATTCTTCAGGTAAAAATTCTTCTAAAAAATATGTCTGTTGGATGGCTTCTTTTGCTATTCTTCGCATAGTTGTTTGGAAGATACCAAAGGTTAATGGATAAACCGGCAGAATTTCACTTTTGAAATCCTCATCACTTTCAATCACTTGAAAATCTGGAGACTTCATCTGTTTCATACCGTATGAATATTCTATCTTTCCATAAAAAGCGGATTTCACACTTCTTTTTAAATAAGATTTAACGTAATCCTGGTTGAAAAAAGTAACGATTATGACTCCACTGTCATCTTCCACAGAAAAGTTGTAAATAGTTAAACCTTTATTTATTTTGATTTCTTCACTTTTTACTACATTTCCTATTATTACGACTTTTTCGTCCTCTTTGGCGTTGAATATTTTTACCACCTTTCTTCTGTCTTCGTAATCCCTAGGTGGATAGTAAAAGAAATCTTTTAACGAAAAAATACCTAATTTATTTAGAATTAAAGCCCTTTTTGTTCCTACTTTTTTTATATATTTTATATCGGTGAGTGGTGCCAATTTTTTTTCTGGTTTTTCCAAAACTTCATCAACTAAATACCGCTCTTTTAAAATCTTTAAGGAATCCTTTAAGCCTTCTAGACGCCTTTCTTTACGTTCTTCTGACAATGTTTTAAGAGGTTTTGTATAAGCCAAAATCTTCTTAACATCTTCTAAAAGGCCATTTTCTTTAATTACTTTGAAATTATTTTTTGCAATGCTATAAAAACTTGGGAAGATCTCTTCCCAAGTTATCATACCCTTTTCTTTCAGTTGAACTATATAATCAAAAGAATTTATAACTTCTTCAATCATTGCTCATGAAAACTCCTACTTTTTGAGAGAATATTTTTCAACATTACTCAATAACTTTCCTTATAATAATTTTATCATCTTTCTTATAAATTTTATATCCATTCAATTCAACTTCTTCAATGTGACCATCTTCTATAAAAGGCATAACTTTCATCAAAGAAGCATTTTCAACGTAGAAATCTTTCAAGCTACCTTCAAGTGTGTATCCATAAGAGTTTATTTTCAAATAAACAGAAAATACGATCAAAAACCAACTCAAAGATATCAGCAACAAAAATGTCATTACCTTGTTCACTACTTTACCAACCTTCTTGTAAAAAATTCGTAATCACTGAAGAAACTTTCGATTCTATCTTGATATCTAGTATAATTAGGAGATCCTTCTTCTTTTTGACCCTTGTAATAGTTGTAAACAGCCTCATAATTGCTAACAACATTTTCTGCTAGTTGATTTTTTAAATTTTCATCCCTCAAGGTTGAGTATAACTCAGATAACAATTTTAAGGAACTATCTGGTATCCCTCTAAATTTTTGTGCCATGTAATAGTCCGCTTCTCCCTCTTTCTGGGTTATAAAAATTATTTTGTTTATTAATTCATCTTGTGGATATATGTTTATCAGCCTTGCAGTTAACAGCAAATATTCATAATAAACGTCTTCCCATTCAGGGAACCTATTCCAACCACCAGGAAGGATGTAAATAGCTTGCTGCTCCCAATGATGAAAATTACTGTAAGCTTCATTTTGAAGTTCTTCTACTACTTCTAACTTATCCAGTGGTATATAATTTTTTAACTGTTCGTATAGAACTACGATGTTATAATATATTCTGCCTATCAATCTATAGGCATTTTTTTCATTGAATGATAAGTATGAATACTCCAATTGATTTATGCCATCGTATAGGGTTTGAATTTTTAATGTAATCTGTTTAGCATTGTTGCTTAGGTCGATAGAATAAATCGGTTCTACGGTGTCTCTCAAAATGTTATCAGGAAATGGCATTAAATCAAGTGAGCCATTAAACTCTTCGATAATAAAATCGTAACCATCGATTTCTTTTTCAAATATTTTAGGTAAATCTTCATAAGTAAGAGAATTTTGCCGAATACTGGACGTTAAAAGCTGGGACAGGTAAAATGCCGATTTACCAAAATTAGGGTCCCATTTTAATGATTTCTGAAAATATTCAAAAGCATTATTATAGCTTTGTTCAGCTCTACTTTCATATGATAACTGCATATTTTTATAATCTTCTATCTGCGTCTCTATCTGGTTTATACTCTGTGTTATCCTTTGAAAATTTGCACTTCCTGGAGTGTAATTTGCTAATTGTTTTTGAAGAGTGGATTTTTGAGATTCAAGTTGGCTTATAATATTTGGTATTTGACTTTCAGTAGCGTTAATAAGAGATACCATTGAATTGTATTCACGATTTCCTTTAACGAAGAGGGCCTCGGATGTAACCTCGTTTATTTTGTAATAAGACGCTACTACTCCAACCACAACTAAAGGAATAATCACAAACTGACTTTTTTTGATATTTAAGCTTTTCACATGTGGATGGAACTGTTCTGATACAGCACTTGAGAGGATAAATACACTTAATATAAGGTTGGGATGCATGTGAAATGCAAACTCTGTAAATGCGTGGATTACCATGATCGTGGCACTCCATCCAAATAAGGGAAATAAAAGGATTTTGTTGTCATCATCTTTTTCGAGCTTTAAAACTTTAAAGTATACCACCATTAAACTTACGAGCATTAACACTATTGAAGAAAAACCTAAAATACCTGTCTCTCCCAATACCTGTAGATAGTCGTTGTGAGCCCTTTTAAAATTATTCCATGCATATAAAAACCTTTCGGGGTTTTCTGCCTGTACCTCAGCTAAGTAATGAACCGCATACACTGGATATGTATTTATTCCACTTCCAATTATAAAATGGTTTTTATGGTTCTCATCTGCAAATTGTTTTACAGCGGAAAGCCATGACAAACTTCTTTCATCCCAAGAAGAAACAGAAGCCATTGCTGCGAAACGATCTGCCGCGATTACTTCTCCACCTCTGTTGAATGGCGTCTCAAAATTAAACATAAGGAATAAAAAGGCTAAAACAGATAAAACCAAAATCACCCATATTTTAAACTCATTACTTTTTACATAATTTTTCAAGGTGTCTTTTTTATTTGAAATGAGGTAAGATACTATAGCAAATCCTAAACCAACAAAAGTCGCAAGGTAAATTGAACGAGTTTGTGCCAACAAAACAACCCAATACATTATGAAAACATTCGCTAAAGCATATATTCTAATGTAGGTATTAGTATTTTTCCTCAAAGTAAAATATATAGAAATTGGTAACAGCTGTGCCAAATAGTCTGAAACAAAATTAGGGTTTCCGATAGTCGTTCTTAATACTATTCTTTGTGAAGGATCCCCATATTTACCAAAGAACAAATCAAAGCCTAAAAACTTGTTCAAAAGTCCATCTATGGCTATAACAGTCCCTGTAACCATAAAAATAAAAAGCCCATATTCGACGAATTTAAAATCCTTCCCAAAACGTGTAGTAATTACGTAAGAAAAAAACACAATAAGCACTATGTAGAAGGCTATTCCGACAGACGTGGGTAGGTAATATTTATTCTCCATATAAACTGATATCAAAGATAAAAAGGCAGAAATACTGAAAAAAGATAAAAAAATGTGTGGATAAGTGAACTTTATTGAAACAGGTTTAGAAAAATATTTGAACAAATAATAAATTAGAATAACGACCATGAACAAAGAAAAAACTAAATGTTTCTGAGTAGAATACTCATACACCAAATTGGGTACCATTAAAAAAGGTATTAAAGCAAATAAAACCAGAAAAATCAATATATCAGTGGGAATTTTTGCTTTCTCTTGCAAATAATTTACCTCCTCTGTTGTTCGCTGGTTTGTGCAAACCAATTAATCAAAATAGATTTAAAATTTATCTGAGGGCTTGGTTCTTAAAGACATAAGTCTTTGTTTGCCGCTTCTTGCAAACGATTAATTAAAATAGATTTAAAGTTCTTGGGGGGTCTTGGGGGGTATCCCCGTTTGGTGAACTCCCAAACCTAGATTTTAACTCTTGTTGTTTTTTGTTTTTGGTCTTTGGGGGTTTGGGGGACCACCCCCAACGCCCTCTATTTTAGACCAAAAAAGTCAATAACTGCATTTTTAATAATTTCTGCAAAAACTTCCACATAGTCTCCATTCGTAAATTCATCTACCACTTGAGGATTGCTGATAAACTCCATTTCAAATAAAACGGCAGGACTCCTAGTATAAGCTAAAACAGCGAACTCTGCTGTATGAACTCCCCTAAATTTAACCCCATTTACATTCAGATAACTTCCCAATATATTGGCGAATTTCTCACTTTCATCTAGACTGTTTTCTTTATCCGTCACCCATGTTTCTATAAGGTTCTTATCGGTGTTCAAATCCAAATTTTCTCGGTAAGCTATTCTTCTGGCATATGCACTTTCTGAAAAATCAAAATAGTAAACCTCTGATCCATAAACCGTAGAATCTTGAGGATAATCATTCAAGTGTAAACTAATGAATAAATCTGCACCTTTTTCATTAGAAAAAACTGCTCTATCGTGTAAATCAACGTATACATCATTTGTCCTAGTCAAATAAACGTTAACACTGTACGGTTTCAAAAGTTCCTGAGCTCTTTTTGCTACCTTTAAAGTTATATCTTTTTCAAAAGTTTTGTTTGGACCAACCGCTCCTGGATCTATCCCTCCATGACCTGGATCCAAAACTAAAACAGGCAAGGTAATTGTATCTTTAAAAGAAAGGTCTAATATGATTCTATTTTCTTCAATTAATTCTTCTAAATCAGCGGAGTTGTTCAGTTTTACTTGTATCCAAACTTCTGTTGGTGAATAGTGATATGCCTTTATGTAATTGATCTTATTGTTGTATTCTTCATAGTAATAAGAATCAGGGATTTCGGCTCCTTTTATCTTTATTAAATATCCGGATTTATTAACTAAAGGGTATATTCCAACATCTTCAGGACTTGAAGAAAGTTCTATTATTATTCTGGCATCAGTTTTCTGTATGATTGTTTTTATTGAACTTACTTGAGTTAGCGGCAAGTTCAAGTAAACAGCAGAATCATTAGAAATTAGTTCTAAGTTGATCAACTTCGCTATCAATTCTGTAGTTATATAAATTTCTCCATCAACCACTTTTAGATCATTTGGATCGAAACGAATAGATTCGGTGCTGTTAATAATTGCTAAACTATTCTGAGGAAAAATGAAAACGTTCCATTTACTATCTTTTACATAAATCAAGGTATCGTTATATACATCTAAAGTTCTTCCACTCTTTTCAGAAATGACTTTTAAATTAACATATAGATTTTCTCCATCTTCAAAATAGTAAGCCGGATCTACCTCTCTCCATTGAAAATAAAGCGTTTTTGCAAAGGTAGTAAAAGAGAGAAATAAAAAGCCAAAAATTATTAACCGCTGAATTACCCTTTTACTCATCTTTTTATCTCCCTTGATTGATCAATTAAGATTTCTAATATTTTTTCTGCAATATCGTAATTGGGAAGAACAAAATCCGCATAACCTTCTTGTGCGACGATTTTCGGCATTCCATAAACTACGGAAGTTTCTTTAGACTCCGCTATAACCTTCCCACCGTAATGTTTAACTTTAAATGCCCCTTTTGCACCGTCTCTTCCCATTCCTGTCAAAATAACTGCGACTGAATTTTCTTTAAAAATCTCAGCAGCTAAATCAAAAGTAAAATCAGCGGAAGGCCTTACGTTATTAATTTTATCGCTTTGATCTAAAAACAACTTAATTTTATGATCCTCCTGCTTTAAACCTAAATGAAAATCCCCTGGAGCAATGTATGCAACATTCTTTTGTAAAAATTCACCATCTTCGGCTTCTTTCACCTTTAAATTTGAAATTTTATCTAATCTATAAGCTAAAGAAGCTGTGAAACCTGCGGGCATATGTTGAACAATAATTATAGGAACATTTAAATTTTCAGGTAGTTGCGGAATTATAACATCTAAAGAACGAGGACCTCCTGTTGAACTTGCTATCAATAAAACTTTTTCTCCCAAAATATTTACTCTATTACTTTTCTTTACTTTTTTGGTTTCGACAAAATGAATACTTTTCAATTTTTCTATTGAGACATTCATACTTTCTCTTATCTTTCTCAATAATTCATCCTGAACGTCTCTTATAGTCCAAGAAGTACTCCCAGCCGGTTTTTGAATGAAATCAAAAGCTCCCTTTTCTAAACATTCTATCGTAATAGAGGCCTCTTTTGAAGTTAAACTGCTCACCATAATAACCCTTGTTGGAGATTTTAACATTATCTCACTTAAAGCATCGAGTCCATTCTTTTTAGGCATTTCAACATCTAAAGTAATCACGTCTGGTGTTAAGGATAAAGCTTTTTCTACAGCTTCAACTCCATCTTTAGCCAATCCAACTACCTTCATGTCAGGTTCTTTATCTATAATGTCTTTTAGAACCATTCGCATGAAAGCAGAGCCATCAACTATTAAGACCCTTATCTGATCCAAGTATCTTCCTCCTCATTATTTTTCTCTTTTTTTATATATAAAGCCACATAAATTCAAAAAAAACAAAAAAACTATTGCTAAAATTATACCATATTTAGGGTTCAGATTGAAAAAAGCATGACCGAAGATAATTATTCCAATTGCAACTGCGAAGATAGAAGTTATAAAAACCGATGCAGCAGAAACATCCTTGATTATCTTTACCGAAGAGCTATAAAAAGGATGAAGAAAATCCAACAGTTGTTCTGTTACTGTATTCACTGTTTCCATGATCAACACCAGCATAACTGTGAATATTAAAAGTATAAACTCTACTTGAGTTAAGTTGGCAAAGGTAGCAACGATTAACACTATCAGTCCTATTAAACTTTGTATTCTAAAGTTTCTTTGAGATTTATAAATTTCGATGAGCCCTTGCAATGCGTAAGAAAAACTTTTTTTTAGACTCCTATTTTCATTATTTTTATTCATAACCTTTCCCTAATTTTTTATACATTTTAGTTGATTCTAACGGATACCTTTTTTTGCATAAATCATAGCCAATTTTGATGGCTTTTTCATCAATCTCTATATAATTTTTCGATACGTTCAATTTGACTTCTTCTATAAGACTTTCCAAACTTATTATCTGAGTTACTGAGCAAAGAACCCCTAATCCTATCATATTTGCGACATTTTTCTTTGAGAATTCTTCTATTGCTATTTGTGAAGCTGGAACCTTGATTATTTTCTTGGTTATTCTTTCTACATACTGAGGTATACTTTCAACGAATTTCTCATCGTAGAATAAAATACCATTTCTTTTGAGATTACCAATATGATTTAAACCAACATTATGCATCAAATACAATATATCAAAATTTTTAGCTTCAGGATAATCTATAGGTTCTTGATCAAAAAGCACGTCACAATAAGAAAGTCCACCTCTAACCTGTGCACCATAATGCTGGGATTGAACAACCCAAAATCCTTCTTTCACCAGTGCTTTTGCAAATATTATTCCCATTAAGATGTTACCTTGACCGGCTTCTCCACTGAATCTCACCGAATTAGGTGTACTAATTAAACTACTCACTTCGGCGATACCTCCTGTGAAACCAATTTTTTCCTTAATTTTTCATACCTATCAACGTACCCTTCTTTTTCAACATTTAGAAATTCACCTATTATAATCTTATCTTTCAAGTCATTTTCATCCATATTTTTGGCTTTGCTTAGCATTACGGAGTTATCTTTAAAATATTGCAACATTTGGGTAGGTTCCGTCATTTTGTTGTATCTCCCATAATAAGTATGGCAATTTGTAACTAT
Organism: Petrotoga sp. HWHPT.55.6.3; assembly: GCF_002895495.1. Classification (NCBI taxonomy): domain Bacteria; kingdom Thermotogati; phylum Thermotogota; class Thermotogae; order Petrotogales; family Petrotogaceae; genus Petrotoga; species Petrotoga sp. HWHPT.55.6.3. The sequence goes on from NZ_AZRJ01000014.1 coordinate 134,974, forward strand.
CTCAACAACCGACATACCTTTATGCTTTAAGGCGTTTTCTATGTATTTAACGGATAACATGTAATGGAAAACGGTTGATCTAGCGACGTAAGTGGCACCAGAAGTTATAGCAAGATTAACTGCATCAAACTCGTTTTCTAAATTCCCATAAGGAGAAGTTGAAGCGTAGGTTCCGGCAGGTGTTTCAGGTGAATATTGCCCTCCTGTCATCCCATAAATAGAATTGTTAAATATAATAACTGTTAGATCCATGTTTCTACGACAAGCGTGAATAAAATGATTTCCACCTATTGCCAGGATATCTCCATCTCCTCCCATTACTACAACATTAAACTCTGGCTTTGCTAATTTAACCCCAGTGGCAAAGGCAATAGCCCTTCCATGAAGCGTGTGCATAGTGTTAAAATCTAAGTACCCGGTGACTCTTGAAGAACATCCTATACCCGATACAACTGCCACCTTATTTTTATCTAAACCTAAATTATCGACCGCTTCCACAAAATTTTTCATTATTATTCCATTACCACATCCTGGGCACCAGACGTGTGTCATTCTGTCTTTTCTTAAATATTTAAAGTATCTCTCTACAGGCATTTTATCCCACCTTTCCATTTTGATATTTATTTTGATCATTCCACAACTTTTGTTTGTATGTTGCAAGTATCAAAAAACAATTTTGTTAAACTATCCGGATAGCCTTCCCTATAATAAACCTTTTTTATTCCAGCGTTTATTATCAACCTGGCACACACAGAACAAGGTTGATGTGTGATATAAATTGATGCGTTATCAGTACTAATCCCAAATTTAGCGGCTTGCATCAAGGCATTTTGTTCTGCATGAAGACCATAACAAATTTCTTGGTTTTCTCCGCTTTTTATACCCAAATCGTCTCTTATACAGCCTATTTCATCGCAGTGGGGAAACCCAGATGGTGGTTGATTGTAACCAGTTGCTAAGATCCTTTTTTCTTTTACTATCACGGCTCCAACCTTTCTATGCAAACAGGTAGACCTTTTACTTACCAAATCCGCTACTTCCATAAAGTATTTATCCCAATCTTTCCTTTCTTTAAATAAGTTGGGATCATTAAAATTTTTATTCTTCAAATAATTTTCAACTTCGTCCTTTTTGCCCAAGAAAAAACCTCCCTTAAGTTGGAGATATCTCTAATAACTTCTCAAAAACAAACCTTGAAAAATTTAAGCCTTTTGTAGTTAATTTAATAGAATCATCAATAGATATATACTCTTCCAAATTCTTTTTTAACTGATTTAAGACATTGTCAACCAAATTTTTGGGGAACCTTTGTACCAAAGAATCATAGGTTATTCCCCTTGTTAGTCTCAAAGACATAAAAAGGGTCTCTAACAATTCAGTAAACTCATCATTCACATTTTTTGTGTCGTATGGAAGTTCATCATTATTTAATTTTGTAATATATGCTTTAACATCTGAAGTATTGACATATCTTTCGTTGTTGATATGCCCTCCTGCGGAAACCCCAAATCCTACATAATCTAGGTTATACCAATAAAATTTATTGTGCATACATTCTTTGTTGGGTAGAGACCAACTTGAAATTTCATATCTGTTATATTCTAATTTTTCCAATTGATCATAGATATAATCAAGAAGTTCATATACAAAGTCTTCATCCGGAAGTTTCATTTCCTTGGTTTCAAGAAAATGTTTTAAAGGAGTATCGTGTGAAGAATCCAATAAATAATAAGAAATATGAGAGGGTTTCATCTTTTCTATAAACTCTAAATTACTATTAACCGTTTCAAAATTTTCATAAGGTAATCCAAGAATAAAATCCACATTTATATTATCATAAAAAGATGCCAAAAGTTTATAAGATTCTAAGCCTATATTAAAATCATGGGCTCTTCCCACGGTTTTTAATATCTTATCAGAAGTACTTTGGAACCCCATAGATATTCTGTTAATCCCTATCTCTTTGTAAAGTTGTACTTTTTTCTCATCAACACTTTCTGGATTTACCTCTATCGTGAATTCCTTTAAATCAGATAAATCCATATTTTCTTGTAATGAACGAAAGGTTTGCAAAATAAATTCTTCCTCAGTAAAAGATGGGGTCCCACCTCCAAAATAAATCGTTCTAACTTTTCTATCTTTTAATTTTTTACCTTTCAAAGTGATTTCTTTGTATAATGCATTAAAATATTCTTCTTTTAAGGATAAATCGGTTGTAGATACATAGTCACAATACAGGCATCTCCTCACACAAAAAGGTATGTGTAAATATAATGCAATATAATTAGAATTCAAAAAACAAACCTCCTCCTTTTTCGTTGAACGAAAAAAGTAGAGGCAACTTAAGATTTTCATTATAAATATAAAATTCGTAAAAAAAGTCTTGACCAAAAGCTATTCTTGTACCAAGATGCAACTGCTGATCGAATATATTCATTGGAACTGAAAATCCAATATTTGGGTACCATTTTTGTTGTATTAACGCTGCTCCTACGTCGATTGTATCTACATAGTAGCTGTCTAGGTTAACGAGAGGAACATTTAAATAGAAACCATTTGAATAACCTAAACTAATTGGTATTTCTATAGGCCTATATATTCGAGCTTTTACTTCAAATAGATTTATATTTTTATTGTTAAAAAGAAATAAATTTCCTATAGCATATGAAGGGGCATTGAACTTAGCTTGAGTGAAGTTATATATATCGTGGTCGACATTTTTAACCTCAACTCTTTGAAAATTTTTTACTGTCAAAACTCCTAAAAAATTATTTTCAAGTTTGTACTCATATCCTACACCAAATTCACTGTTGTATACTGGTACATTCACAAACACATTAAAAAAAGACTCTCCAGTTTTCAGTTTTATCGTCCTGTTGAAGAGCTTATTTTCTATATATAAAGAGTGGTAATCGGAATAACCGATCTCTAATCCAAAATCTTCAAAAGACGATGTAGACAGTGTAAAGGTCGCACCTTTATTTTCTATCTCTGGACCGAAGGGAGTGTACCCTACATAAGATAAAAGTATTGTTGAAATAAACATAAAAAATCCGATAAAATACAATTTTCTCAAGGATCATCACCTCGTGATGATTTTCAATTATCTTCAAGTAATTCATTGAGTATTTCGTTCGTTTTTTGAGGGTTAGCTTTGCCCTTTGTTTGCTTCATAACTTCGCCAACAAAAAATCCTAAAAGTTTCTTTTTACCATTCTTATACTTTTCAACACTATCGGGATTTTCTTTTAAAACATTTTCAATTATTTTTCTTAACTCATCTTCATTTTCTATTTGTTTTAAGCCTTTCTTTTCAACGATCAGTTTGGGGCTATCACCTGTTCTATACATCTGGGGAAAAATATCTTTAGCGATCTTTGTTGAAATTGTATTTGTATCTAAAAGCATTTTTAATTCCGCAAAATGCTCGGGTTTAATTTTTACATTTTCGATACTATCCTCATTTTCTTTCATCTCTCTTAATAACTCAGTTAAGATAAAATTACTAACAAATTTGGCATCCTTAGTCAATTCTACGCATCTTTCATAATAATCAGCTAACTCTTTGTCTGAAGAGAGAATTTGTGCGTCATATTCAGGTATGTTGTACTGTGCAACAAACCTTTTAGTCTTCTCTTCTGGCATTTCCGGAATGAGTTTTTTTACGGTTTCAATAAGTTCATCGTTCAAAATTAGGATGGGGAGATCTGGTTCAGGAAAATATCTGTAGTCCATCTCTTCTTCTTTTGTTCTCATCGAAAATGTCTCTTTTTTGTTGGCATCCCACCCTCTCGTTTCTTGTATTAACTCTCGACCTTCTTCTAAATTATTAATAATCCTATCTCTTTCATATTCTAACGCTTTTTCTACAAATTTGAATGAGTTTATATTCTTAATTTCTACCCTTTTACTTATTTCTTCGTTTTTTTGGTTGAGAATAGAGATATTTGCATCACATCTCAAAGCTCCTTTTTCCATATCACCCGTTGAAATATCAGCGTATCTAAGCAAATTCCTTAATTTCTCCATAAATATCCTTGCCTGTTTAGGAGTCTCTATATCCGGCTCGGTTACAATTTCTAAAAGAGGTATGCCTGCCCTATTAAAATCAATTAAACTTTCTTGAGCATAGGAAATCTGATCCCCTTCATGAAGCATCTTAGCCGTATCTTCTTCCATATGCATCCTTCTTATTCCTATCTTTTTGCCTTCAACGTCTATGTATCCTCCACTTACTATGGGATGAAAATACTGCGTAATTTGATAACCCTTTGGCAAATCGGGGTAAAAATAATTCTTTCTATCGAACCTAGAAAACTTATTTATACGTCCATTTAATATTAATCCAGCTTTTATCGCAAGTTTAAGTGCTTCCTCGTTTAATACCGGCAACGTTCCAGGTTGGCCTGTACATACTGGACAAATATTAATATTCGGCTCAGCTTCATAATGCTCTGTACTACATGAACAAAAGGCTTTGGATTTTGTTAGTAATTGGACGTGTATTTCTAATCCTATAATGGTTTTATACATAATTTTTCAACTCCCTGGAGGTCTCTTTAAAGAAATTGTCTGCTATAGTTAATAATTCCTCATCCTTCATATATCGACCAATGAATTGTATACCAAAAGGTAACCCTTGGACATCACCAAAGGGAATACTTATGGCAGGTGATCCATTTAAATTCGCAGGGATTGTAAAAATATCCATTAAATAATAATCTAAAGGTTTTAACTTTTCCCCTATCTTTGGTGGGAGAACAGGAGATGTGGGGGTCATTATCAAATTATAATCGTTTAAAACTTCCTTTATTTTGTCACTTAACAATTTTCTTACTTTTGAGGCTTTTGAGTAATATTGATCGTAATAAAGAGAAGATAGATTAAAAGTTCCCATCATTATTCTTCTTTTTACTTCCATGCCAAAACCAACTTCTCTAGTAGATTTATACATTCTATTCAAACCTAAGGCATCGTTCCTCAACCCATATTTGACACCATCGTATCTTGAAAGGTTGGATGAGGCTTCAGCAGGGGCTATTATATAATAAATTGCTACTGAATATTCAAGTTCCGGTATGTCTTTTACGTCAACTATTGCTCCTTTGCTTCTCAAAAAGTTAATAGCCCTTTCAAATTGTTTTATTACATTATTATCTGCATTTTCATGGTAAACAACCTTTGGAATGCAAATTTTGGTTTTGGATAAATCTATATCTACATCTTTTACGAGATCTTTATCGTGCTCCAACGTGGTTGAATCCTTGGGATCTTTTCCTTTCATAATTTCTGTAACAGTTCTAACGTCCTTAACATTATTTGCAAAAACACCTATTTGATCCAATGAAGATGAAAAAGCGGTTAAACCGTATCGTGATATCATACCGTATGACGGCTTAAATCCAACAACACCACAAAAAGCGGCAGGTTGTCTTACTGAGCCTCCGGTATCGGATCCCAGAGAAAATGGAACGTACCCTGCTGCTACAGCTGCAGCTGAACCTCCACTACTACCCCCCGGGACTCGTGCCAAATCCTTAGGATTTCTTACAGCTCCAAAGGCTGAATGTTCGTTGGTATTACCCATGGCAAACTCGTCCATATTAGTTTTCCCTACCACTGTAAAACCTGCCTTTAAAAGTTTTTCAACGGCAGTTGCGGTATAAGGAGAATTATAATTTTCAAGGATTTTAGAACCGTTTGTTGTTTTAGTTCCTTCAACTAAAATGTTATCCTTGACCAAAAAAGGTATGCCAAAATAGTCGCCATCTTTATTCCCTTCTACCTTTTCTATTCTCAAAACTGAATTTATTTCTTTATCATTTTCATAAATCTTTTTGATACTTTCTTCTATGACATTTTTACCAACCAAATCATCTATGGTCAAATACATCACCTCAAAAAAGAGTTTTAATTAAAATATGTAGTATCTAAAATCGAATATCAAAAGTAAAACAAAACTTGCAATAATTAATCCGTAAGACAAGTAAGAAAGCGTTCTCCACCCTTGGTAACTCCTCTTCGTGTACCTTATAGGTGTTAACCAACCAAAGGTAAAACCTATTCCTAATCCTCCTAAATGGGCAAAATTGTTTATATTAGCACCTGGTAAGAATCCCCAGATCACGTTTATTAAGATAATTGGGAGTAAAGCGGTCCCTGTTACAGGTCTCAATATAGTTGGGGTATCGTGCCTAAATCCCGCCCCAAAAAGTAGTCCTATCAATCCGAATATCGCACCTGATGCTCCTACAGAGATTGCACTAGGTAAAAATAAGTGGGTTAAAAGATTACCAAAAATACCTGATAACATGTATATTGAGATAAATCTTTCTTTTCCATAAGCCCTTTCAACTATGTTACCCACGTAAAATAAAGCGATCATATTGAAAAATATGTGAAATAACCCACCATGAACAAACATTGATGTAATCAATCTGAACCATTCTCCGGCTGTGATTAAATTACCCAATTGTGCACCAAAAAGTATGTATATACGTGGGTTAGAAAAAGCGCTAAAACCACCAAATAAAAACATCATTATAAATATCAAAACATTCAACATTATTAAGTAACTCGTGACATTTCTTTGCATCTCTTTCTCCTTTCTTTGTCTATGTGTATGGTATGCCTAGGATTCTCGAAGTTTGATCCCTTTATTGTTCAAACTTTCTAAAATAGATCTTTCGACTTGATTGACTTCTTCTTCTGTCAAAGTTTTATTTTCTGATCTATAAACTATCGAAACGGTAATACTTGTTTTATCTTCTTCTATATTTTTTCCTCTGTAAACATCAAAAATTTTAAAATCTTCTACGATATCTGCCACACTTATTATTATTTCTTGAATCTCTTTAAATTCGATGTTTATAGGAACAATCATAGAATACTCTCTTTTAATAGCAGGAAAATCTACTTTTCTGAATTCCCTTTTTATTTCTTTCTTACCTTCAAATATTTTATCCAAATTTATCTCACAGATATATATAGGGTCTTTTATTTCGTAATAATTATCGGCTATCACCGGATCAAGTAGACCTAAAAAACCAATTTCTTCGTTGTTGATAAATAGACGAGCACTTTGAGCTTTCAAAAAACCAGGTTGATCACTTCTTACGTATTCTACTTTCACATGAAATTCATTTAATAAGTTTTCTAAAGCACCTTTTACAGAATAAAATGTAACCTCTCTCTTATCCGTGAAATCATCATTATTTTCTCTCCCTGTTGACACAAAGGCGAGATTAGTAAACTCCTTTGCACCTGTTTCACTGTCTTTATCTGCTTGGAAAACTTTATCAATTTCGAACATTTTTATATCTTTTGTTTGGTTTCTATAATTAAAAGAAACTGAATCTAACAAACCATATATCAATTTGGATGACATGTATTCTAATTCTGAGGAGATAGGATTAATCAATCTTAACTCCAATTCGTTTTCCATCCACATTCTGTTGCCATTGTTCAACGGAAAGGTCTTTGCCTCATGATAACCGTTAGCCAACATAATATTCGCTACTTTCTCTTTAAAAGAAACAAAATCTCTCTTACTTCCTATCAATCCATTTAGATTTGGGAAAGCAGGCTGAATTTTTGAGTAACCGTAAACTCTACCAACCTCTTCAACGAGATCAATATCTTGGGTAATATCTGGCCTTTTTGTGGGAATAGAAACGTTCCATTCTTCATCTATTATATCCCAAGGTAAATCAATCATCTTGACTACATCTTCCATTGCCTTCTGCTGCGAACTTTTTTCCACTATTGTGAAAGAGAAATCTAATTTTTTTAATATTTGTTCAATTTCTTTTTCTGCTAAGTCTTTCCCCAACCTATCGTTTATAAAACTTTTTTTAATCAATATTTCTTTATTTTCTATAGGCTTAGGATATATATCCGTTGTAGCTCCTTCTACCTTTCCTCCTGCCAATTCGTTAATCAATTTAATCAATCTCCCCATAACCATCTCACTATCGTTTGGATCAACTCCTCTTTCAAAACGATACGAAGAATCAGAGGTTATCTTATGGTAAGTAGAGGACTTTCTTATATTGACAGGATCGAAATGGGCAACTTCTAATAAGATATCTTTCGTATTTTCATTGATGCCGCTTAATTCTCCCCCCATTATGCCACCAAGTGCAATTATGTTGTCACCATCGGTTATAAGTGTTTCTTCCCCTTCCATGGTGTACTCTTTACCATCCAAAAGCAGGATTTTTTCGCCTTTTTTAGCTTTTCTAACTACTATTTGGTCACCTATAAGATCTAAATCGAATGCATGGATGGGGTGACCTGTCTCTAACATTACATAGTTTGTTATGTCTACAATATTATTTATACTTCTTATTCCTGACCTTCCTAACCTTTTAACCAGCCACATTGGGGATGGACCAACTTTTATATCTTTTACAATTGTTGCCATATATCGATTACATTTTTCATATTCTATTCTTACCGGAAACCCCTCACCCTTACTAATTTTTATATAGTCAGGTAAATTAAATCCCACACCACAATCTATTGTTTCTAACTCTTTGGCAACACCTAAGTAAGACAGTAAATCAGGCCTATTGGGAAGTATATCTAATTCCAAAATTTGGTCATAAAGATCAAAAAATTTTACAAAATCCGTTCCATTCGGAACGTCATCCACTATTCTGTAAATTTTATCCGCATCCCCAGATATACCTAATTCCTTCAAAGAACACATCATTCCCTCAGAGATAACTCCCTTGAATTCTCGTTCTTCTATTTTTATATTGTTTGCTAAAGTTGCCCCAGGAAGTGCAACTGGAACTTTTTCTCTAATCTTAACTGTAAGATCCCCGGTGACTATATTTTTGATATCTTTCCCTACGTCTATCTTACAAACTACTAAATTATCAGCATTTTCAAGTGGGGTTATTTCCATAATCTCTCCAACTGTTATATTATTAAGATTATTCCCCGTTTTTTCAAAACCTTCTACATCTACCGAATGGAGTTTTATTTCTTTTACTAATTCTTCGATATTTTTTGTGACTTTTATATAATCTTCAAGCCAATTTAAAGATACTTTCATCGTTACCTCCCTCTAAAATTTTGCTTGCCAATGACGGATAATTGATTATGAATTTTCTATAAACCTAATGTCGTTTTTGTATAATTCTCTCATATCTGGAATGTTATATTTCAACATCGCTACTCTTTCAATCCCCATTCCAAAAGCAAAGCCTTGCCATACTTTTGGATCGTAATTAACGCTTTGAAAAACGTTTGGATGAACTAAACCGGCTCCCAATATTTCTATCCATCCGGTATTTTTACAAACATTACACCCTTTCCCTCCACAAAAGATACAACTGATATCTACCTCAAAACTTGGTTCGGTAAAAGGGAAATAGCTCGGGCGCAACAATACAGAAACTTTATTTCCAAAAAATTTTTGAGCAAAAACTTCAAGATACATTTTTAAATGGGAAACTGAAACATTTCTATCAATATAGAGCCCTTCTACCTGATGAAAAACCGGGGAATGAGTGGCGTCTAATTCATCTTTTCTGTATACCCTTCCCGGGGATATTATAGCCAAGGGGGGCTTACTTTTCAACATAGTTCTCACTTGAACGGGAGAAGTATGCGTCCTTAAAAGCTTTTCTTTGTCCAAAGACAAATAAAAAGTATCCTGCATTTCTCTGGCAGGATGCCATTCAGGAGTATTAAGTGCGTCAAAATTGTACCAAGAATTTTCAATTTCTGGACCTTCAGCTACCGAAAAACCCATTCCAATGAATATTTCTTCTATTTCTTTCCTTGTTTTTGTGATCAAATTCTCTTTTCCTATCTTTCTACGAGCCCCAGGAATCGTAATATCAACCCAGTTTTTTTTCTCCTTTTCTTCTCTTTCTTTTTCTTTCAACTCACTTAACTTCTCATCAAAAAGGGTTTCTAATTCTTCTTTTAGTTCATTTACACTTTTACCATACTCTTTTTTTAATTCTACATCATCGATATCTTTAAGACTGTTCATTAGAGACTTGATTAAACCTTTCTTACCTAAATATTTAGATTTTAGATTTTGAAATTCCTGCATATCTGTTATTTCTTGTATTTCTCTTTTTAAAGTACCTATGATTTCATCTCTGTCTATTGTTAAAGCCATCAAAATCCTCCTAAATTTTAAAAATTTTAGCTTTGAAAAGTGGTTTTTTCTGAATTATCATTTGAAATAATCTTTTGATCCAGATATGATAGGTTCTCCCAACATATTAACTACTCTGTCTGTGGTAGCTTGCAATAGTTCAAAAGAATCACTTATCACTAATATACTGCAATCCTTTCTATAATAAGAAATGATCGTTGAAATGTCAGAAAGCTCGTCGTAATTAATATCACACTTTTTTGCTCCTATAAATATCAAATGACGCCTTTTAGGTTTGTTTTTAAGTATGTTGTATATGCTATCTTTCCAAATTTGAGGAACCACTATATGAGTAAAAGATCTTCCCACCCAATTCATACCATTTGCAAGAAATCCATTTATTTTAACTTCCTTTGCGTACTTTTCAGGTTCAGAAATTAATTTAAAGAAATACGATGTCATTAATTCAGTCTCACTGGTATATAAACCTAACGAATTACCTTTTTCCAACTTAATCTCTGGAAAGGTGATAGAAGGTTGTACAATATCCAGCATGATGCTATTTGAAATTTCCTCTTCAATCACCTTGCACACCTCTTTTTATCATTTTTTGAATCTCTCAAAGCACTTATCTATTAAAGCTATTTTAAGACACTATTATCTAATTTATAAAGAACTACTTTTAATTGTAATCAGGTACAAAGGCATAACAATTTTTTCAGTGAATTGATTAATACCAATAGTTATCCCTCCAAAAGAAAATTATACCATAACAATAGAAAAAACTGACATCTTTATTGACAATTTGAAAAAAAGAGTTATAATTACAATATCGATTTCCGATATCGACATTAGATATAAGGAGGGAATAATTTTGATCGAATTTAAAAATGTTTCAAAAAAATTCCAAGATAAGTACGTTCTAAGAAATTTTAATCTCAAGGTTCAAGAAGGGAGTAAAACTCTTATCTTTGGAAAATCCGGAATTGGAAAAACCACTATTTTTAGATTACTTTTAGGATTCATTAAACCAGATGAAGGACAATTACTATACAAAAATGAAGAGTTGAATGGTAAAAATGTATGGGATTTAAGAAGAGATGCTGTGTACATCGGGCAGGAATTAGATATTTCTGATGGAACCGTAAGAGAAATAATTCGTACTATATTGAATTATAAAATAAATCTCAAAGTACCTTTTGAAGAATCAAAATTAATAAAATTATTTGATTTTTTTGAACTACCAGCAAATATTTTAGATAAAGACTTCCAATCTCTTTCAGGTGGTGAAAAACAAAGAGTTTTGATATCTATTTTTACACTTTTAAACAAAAAATTATACTTACTAGATGAGATTACCTCTTCTTTAGATAGAGAAATGAAAAATAAAGTCATAGAATATTTACTATCAAAAAAAGAGTGGACTTTGATTGCAATATCTCATGATCAGGAATGGTTAAATAAAGAAGGTTTGAACATAATAGAAATGGGAGGGAATAATAATGGAACCTACAACTGATATTTCTTTATTTTCACTTGCAATGGCGTATTTGTTAATATTTTTCCCCATTATCTTGAGTTATATTTTTAATTTAAAAATTACCCGAGATACTTTAATTTCAACATTCAGAATGAGCATTCAGCTTTTCATCATGTCTTTAATTTTAGTATATCTTTTCCAATTTGATTATACATGGTTGAATATAGGCTGGTTATTTTTTATGATTTCTTTTGCTGTATTTCGAGTTATTGGTAGCAGCGGTTTAAATTTCAAAAGGTTCGTTTGGCCAGTATTTTTTGCCCTTGGTATTTCTAATTTTATTGTACTCTTTTACTTCGATTTTATAATTTTAAGATTGGATGATATTTTCACCGCAAGATATTTCGTTGTCCTAGGTGGAATGCTCTTAGGTAACGCTTTAACAGGAGATATTATTGGAATTAGTAATTTTTATAAAGATATAGAAAGAAATAAACAACGATATTTTTTTGCTTTGGGAAATGGGGCTACCGTTTATGAAGCCACACTTCCATATTTAAGGAACGCATTAATATCTGCCCTTAGACCAACCATAGCAAGTATGGCTACAGTTGGAATCGTGTATCTGCCTGGAATGATGACAGGTCAGATTTTGGGAGGTGCATCTCCACAAACAGCTATAAAATACCAAATTGCCATATATGTAGCTATTTTAACATCGGTTTCTCTTTCTGTAACCTTAACGATATTATTCACAATGAAAAGTAGCTTCGATGAGTATGGGATACTTCGCCAAGATATCTTTAAAAAATAAGCAAAGGAAGGTGTTCTAAAACGAAAAAAACAGCTATTGGTTTTATAGTTGCTATGGGAATTGTGAGTTTATTCGCAGACATCACACATGAAGGAGCAAGAAGTTTAATCGGTCCTTATTTAGGTTTATTAGGAGCAAGTGCTACAGCGGTGGGAATCATTTCAGGTTTAGGTGAGTTCATAGGTTATGGTTTAAGGTTGTTAACGGGTTATTTAAGCGATAAAACTCATAGATATTGGCTTTTCACATTTTTAGGTTATGGAATGGATCTATTTGCTGTTCCTTTATTGGCTCTTGCCGGAAGATGGGAAATAGCAGCCATGCTAATAATTATGGAAAGAACAGGAAAAGCTATAAGAAAGCCTTCGAAAGATACCCTTATGTCTTATGCAGCACGAAATGTGGGAAGTGGTAAAGGATTTGCCATAGCAGAGGTCCTTGATCAAATTGGAGCTGTCTCAGGGCCTGTTATTTTAAGTTTGATTCTATTATTCAAGTCTGGAGATGAGTTAACGAATTACCGATTCGCATTTGCAATATTATTGATACCTGCATTGATTACTTTAATTTTGTTGTTGATTAGTAGATTGAACTTTCCACAACCCGAGAAGTTTGAAGTGAAAGAGGAGAAGATCAACTTTGAGGGAATATCAAAATCGTACTGGTTGTATTTAGTAGCCATTTCCCTGATTGCTGCAGGTTTTGCGGATTTCCCTTTGTTGGCGTTCCATTTTCAAAGAATTGATATTTTCAATTCAACTATGATACCTTTTATGTATGCGATAGCTATGGGCGTGGATGCTATTTCTGCATTGATCTTCGGCTTCCTTTACGATAAAGTCGGAGTTACAAGTCTTATAATTGCCTCCAGCCTCTCAATATTCTTTTCACCCTTTTCATTTTTATCTGAATCTTCACTGTTAGTGATTTTAGGTGTTATTTTGTGGGGAATCGGAATGGGTGCCCAGGAATCCATTTTAAAATCTGTAGTAGCCGATATCGTCACCCCTGAGAAAAGAGGAACAGCATATGGTTTTTTTAACGCTATCTTTGGCCTTTTTTGGTTCATAGGTAGTGCAGTTATGGGAATCTTGTACGATCGCGCAATCGTGAGTTTGGTTGTCTTTTCCATGATAGTAGAAAGTGCAGCCGTTTTCACTCTTTTTCTGCTTAAATCTAAGCTTGGCAACCCTCTAAATTAAAAAGAAAGGGGGAAATAATCATAAAAGAATCAAAAGATTATATTGAAAAGAATAAATATTTGAATAAAATCTTGAATGGTTTGATTCAAATACATATATTGCACCATTCACAAAAAGCTCCAATCTATGGAAGCTGGATGATTTATGAATTAAAAAGGCATGGATACAATATTAGCCCAGGTACTTTGTATCCTTTATTACACAAGATGGAGAAAGAAAATCTTCTGAGTAAAAGAATTGAAATAGTAGAAGGTAAAAAAAGAATATACTACTCTATTACGAGCCAAGGAGAAAACTTATTAAAGGAATTAAAGGCAAAAGTAAAAGAACTATTTCATGAAATAATATAATTATATAAAAAAGGTGAGATTTGCCTTTACTTTCACATTCAAAAAGTTATGATATAATTAAAAAACATAGAAAAAAGAACGGGGAAAAGATCGACAGAGGGAGGGTATAATAGTGAATTTACAGGAATATGTCTTAAATAAGGCAAAAAAGGCTAAAGATACTTCAAGAAAATTTAGCTCCTCTTCCGAAACAGATAAGATCAGAATTCTTAACTATATTTCGGAAGAGCTAATGGCCAATAAAAACTATATAATATCAGAAAACCAAAAGGATGTCGAATCGGCTAAAAACACTGGGATGTCAAGCAGTCTTTTAGATAGATTGTTACTGAACCAGGAAAGAATCACCAAAATGGCTGAAGGTGTCCAAAAAGTCGCACAACTTCAAAGTAGTGTGGGCAACATCTCTCAGATGTGGAAAAGACCAAACGGCTTGATGATTGGAAAGATGGTAGTTCCTTTAGGGGTAATCGCCATTATATATGAAAGCAGACCAAATGTAACAGTAGATGCAGCTGCTTTATGTATAAAATCTGGTAATTGTGTGGTATTAAGAGGTGGTTCTGAAGCGATTCATTCTAACAATGCCTTAGTAAAAATTATCCACCAAGCTATTGAAAGAGCTGGTTTCTCAAAGGATATAGTGCAGTTCATTGAGATTACAGATAGGAAAGCCGTTGATGAATTGATGAAACTGTACGAATACATCGATGTTTTGATACCTCGAGGCGGACCATCTTTAATTAAAAATACCGTTGAAAATTCTATGATCCCTGTTATACAAACGGGGGCTGGAAACTGTCACGTTTATGTTGATAGACAAGCAGATCTCGAAAAGGCACTAAAAATCGTTGAAAACGCTAAAATAAGCAGACCATCAGTATGTAACGCCGCAGAAAAATTGTTGGTTCACAAAGATATAGCGGAAGAGTTTCTACCAAAAATATATACACTCTTTGAAAAGAAAGTAGAATTAAGAGGTTGTGAAAAAACCTTGAAAATAATACCTCAAATGAAAGCGGCACAAGAAGAAGACTGGTCAACTGAATATTTAGATTACATAATGGCAGTAAAAATTGTTGATAGCACTGAAGAAGCGATAAACCATATAAACAAGTACAGCACAAAACATTCTGAAGCCATTATAACCGAAAATTATACGATCGCTCAAAAATTTCTAAACGAAATAGACTCTGCTGCGGTTTATGTCAATGCTTCTACGAGATTTACCGATGGTGAAGAGTTCGGTTTTGGTGCAGAAATGGGAATAAGTACACAAAAATTACATGTTCGAGGACCGATTGGAATCAACGAGTTAACGACCACCAAATATATTATCTTGGGAAACGGGCAGGTTAGATAGTATGAATGAAAAACTGTGTGTAATAGGATTGGGAAAAATGGGGAGCACTTTAGTAAAAGGTCTAATCCAAACAAAAACACTTAAAAGAGAACAAATAATCGGAACAGATCTCTTTGAATACGATTCTGAAAAAAATTCTAATTACTCCGACATAAAAACTATCTCGGATAACGCAAAAGCGGTGAAAGAATCCGACATCGTTCTTTTAGCTGTGAAACCACAAGTAATAGATAAAGTTCTGGAAGAAATAAGCCCTTTTTGTGAAGATAAGATAGTTATATCAATAGCTGCAGGAGTAAGTCTGCGTCATTTGGATAAAGCTTTACCAACTTCATCAAAGATAATAAGAGCTATGCCTAACACCCCTATTTTAGTTGGTGAAGGCGTTATTGCTATAAGTAAAAAGAAGAATGTTCACGAAAATGATTTGAGAACGGTTAAGGAGATTTTGGAAAGCGTTGGAAAGGTATATTTGGTTGAAGAGGATATAATGGATGCGATAACGGCTTTAAGTGGGAGCGGACCAGCATATGTCTATATGATGATAGAGGCTTTATCCGACGGCGGTGTCCTGATGGGTTTACCTAGAGAGCTTTCCACTGAATTTGCCGCAAGAACATTACTTGGCGCTGCAAGGATGGTTTTAGAGACAGGAAAACATCCTGGAGAGTTAAAAGATATGGTTACTTCCCCAGGAGGCACAGCAATTAAAGGAATAGAAGTTTTAGAATCTCATGGTTTACGAGGCATCCTTATGGACGCAGTAAAAGAAGCAACTATAAGGTCAAAAGAACTTAATTCACAAAGGGGTGTGGATGTTGATTGAAAGGTACTCTCTTTCTCCAATTAAAGACATTTGGACTTTAGATGCCCAGTATAAAAGATGGCTTGAAGTAGAAATAGCTGTAATAGAAGCCTTTGAAGAACTTAACCTTGCTCCCAAAGGCACATCCCAAAACATTCGACAAAAAGCAAAATTAGACGTTCAAAAAATATTAGACACAGAAAAAATAGTGGATCATGACGTGATAGCCTTTATAAAAGTGGTAACTGAAGACATGGGAGATGAGGCAAGATACTTTCACAAGGGTTTAACATCATCAGATGTTGTCGATACAGCTTTATCCTTAGCTATAAAAAGAGCAGAAGAGATTATTCTTGATGAGCTAACTCAATACATAGCTAACCTCAAAAAATTAGCTGTGGATCATAAGTATACTATTATAGTTGGAAGAACCCATGGGGTACACGCTGAGCCAACATCTTTTGGATTAAAAATTTTAGGATTTGTTGCGGAAGAAGAAAGAAACAAAGAAAGATTAGAAAAGGCTATAGATAACATTTCCCAAGGAAAACTCAGCGGGGCGGTTGGAAATTATGCTAACATAGAACCAAAAGTAGAGGAAATCGCTTTGAAAAAACTCAATCTCAGACCTTGTAAAGTATCTACTCAAGTTTTACCAAGGGATCTTCACGCTGAATTTTTCAGTGTTTTAGCTATGATAGGAAGCAGTATAGAAAGACTTGCCATAGAAATCAGGCACCTTCAAAAAACAGAGGTCCTGGAAGTAGAAGAACCTTTTAAAAAAGAGCAACGGGGCTCTTCAGCGATGCCACATAAGAAAAACCCCATATTGTGCGAAAGGTTGACCGGGATGTCAAGAATGCTAAGATCTTATCTATCTTCTGCTTATGAGAATATCTCCTTATGGCACGAAAGAGATATTTCTCATTCGTCTGTAGAAAGGGTGTTTATACCGGATGCAACCATGCTTACTTACTATATGTTGAATAAAGCAAATTACTTAGTTGAAAACTTAGTGGTTCACAAAGATAGAATGAAAGAAAACATAGAAAAATCGTATAATTTAATTTATTCTCAACGGGTATTGCTGAAGTTAGTTGAATTAGGGGTAAGTAGAGAGGAAGCTTATAAAATAGTTCAAGAAAACGCTATGAAAGCTTGGAATGAAAGGCGTGATTTTAAAGCAATTTTATTGGAAGATAATAGAGTAAAGGCAAAATTATCAGATAAAGAAGCATTTGAAGATATATTCTCACCTGATTATTATCTAAAAAATATAAATGAAATTTATGAAAGGTTTGAACTTTAGTAGAGGGCTGCAGGCCCATTCCTTAGAAGGGTGGGGAGCGGGGCGAAGGGGCCGCTATTAAACAAGTTTTTAGAATTTTTAACAACGGTAAAAGTGCAAATAATGGAGGCGTAGATAATGAAACTAACTTTAAGTGATTTTGAAATTAAAATCCCAGATATCAAAATCGATAACACTTCAGAAATAAAAATTGGTTCTTATCAAGATTACACCATACAAACGGATGCTTGTGAAATTTTACAATTTGCCTTGGAAAGCAGCAACGATTCAAACAATGTTTTCTTAGTTGGTCCAAATCGTAGTGGTAGAAGAGGTATGACTCGAAAGATAATCGAAAGAATATCGTTAACTCAAAAAGCTCCTCAAGATCTTATGTATGTTTTTAATTTTAAGGAAGAAAAGAAACCCAAGTTGTTGAAACTGCCCGCCGGAGAAGCCAAAAATTTCAAATCTGAATTGCAATCTATTATTAATTCCTCTGTACAAGTTTTAAATAAAACGATGCAGACAGAAGAATTTCAACAAAGGTTAAGTTCGTTAGAAAAAGAATACAACGAGCAGAGGGAAAAATTGTGGTCAGATCTGAGAAAACAGGCTCAAGCTCTTGGTTTTATACTTGAGGCTTCTGAAAAAGGTATAGTGAGCGTTCCAGTGTACGATGGCAAAAAAATAAGCACCTCTGAGTTTGAAAATCTTCCGGAAGAGATAAAAGAGTATTTTCGAAAAAATTCCGAGAAGTTGCGAGAATTAATTGAAAAAACAATGGTAAAGATCACGGAGATGGATAAAGAATACTGGGAGGAAGTTAAAAACTTACGACGTTACTGGGCAGCTTTTAGCTTAGCTAAGCTTTTCGAACCCCTTGAAAAGAAATATCTCAAATATTCTGATGTTTTTGAATACCTTCAAAACTTGAAAGAGGACATAGCTTCTCACCTATCCCAATTAACTTCCGAAAATCAAAATCTAATAACTTATCTTAAAGAAAAAAGATACAATGTCAACATTATAGTGGATAATTCTTATCTACAAGGTGCACCTGTGATAGAAGAAGACAATCCCACTTTTTCAAATTTAGTTGGTAGAATAGAGTATTATTCCCAAATGGGACTCCTTCAAACGGATTTTACAATGATAAAATCTGGAGCTTTTCACAGGGCAAACGGTGGTTATCTAATAATGGAAGCAGAAAAAGTTTTAAGAAAACCTTACGCGTGGGAGGTAATTAAAAGGTTTTTATCGGAGAAAGAAGTAAAAATTGAAAATATTCAAACCGCTGAAGGCTATTCGAGTGTTGAAAGTTTGGAACCAGAACCTTTATCTTTAACCGTTAAAGTGATTCTCATAGGAGAAGAATGGGTGTACAATTTATTAAGAGTTTACGATAGCGAATTCGAAAAACTTTTTCCCATAAAATCACAATTTGACTATGAGGCAGAGTTAAGCAACGAGAATTTAAATAAATTTTTAGCTTTCTTAAGCAACACAGTGGAAGAAAACGATATCTCACACTTTACAAAAGATGCGATTGAAGAGATTATCAAGTACAGTTGTAGGATGAATGGAAACAACAAAAGGTTCTCCTTAAGATTGGGGGAAATTAAGAATCTACTAATAGACTCTTTCAACATTTCACGGAAAAATGGATCAAGCCCATACATAACCGCCAAAGATATAAAAGATACTACAAAGTTTAGAGAAAAAATGTTTTCCTTTCATAAGAAAAAATTATTTAATGCGATAAAAGAACAAAAGATTGACATAAGAACTGAAGGCTCTGAAGTCGGACAAATAAATGGATTGACTGTTTTGGATACAGGAGATTTCACCTTTGGGCATCCCGTCAAAATAACAGCAAAAAGTTACAGATCCTCTTCTGAAAAAATCATAAACATACACAGGGATATCGATTTAAGCGGGAAAATATACAAAAAATCCTCATTGATCATAGAAAACTATTTCAAACATAAATTTTCTTCTTTCATAGAAACAGGTTTCGGTGTATCTTTAAATTTTGAACAAGTTTATTCTATCATCGAAGGAGACAGCGCTACAATAGCAGAAACGCTGGCTTTAATGTCTTCCATAGCTAACATTCCATTGAAACAAAATATTGCCATCACCGGATCTATGAATCAAAACGGAGAAGTTTTGCCAGTTGGAGGAATAATCGAAAAAATTGAAGGATTTTACGACGCCTGTAAAAATCTCAATTTTACTGGAGATCAAGGGGTGATTATTCCAAGTAAAAATATCGATAATATCGTATTGAAAGACGAAATAAATGAAGATATACAAAATGGAAAGTTCCATATTTGGGCTATTGATAATATAGATGAAGGGATCGAACTAATGACAGATTACAAAGCAGGGACACCAAATGAAAACGGTGAATACGAAGAAGGCACATTTTATTACTATGTAAGTGAAAACCTCAAGAAATTATCAAAAGAGGAGAAAAAAGAAAAAGACGAAAAAGATAACAAATAGCTGTGATTAATTTTAAAATCCCCCATCGTATATAGATGGGGGATTTTAATTATAAACCATAAATTGCAGAAAACTTTTCTTTTATATACTCTACAAAATATTTGGGATTAAGAGTTTCACCTGTAACCTTTTTCAAAAGTTCTTCTGGTTCGTACATTTTACCGTACTTATGGACATTCTCAACCATCCAGTTCAAAACTTCTTTTGAATCTCCTTTTTCTATTTGAGATGGATAATCTTTTAGATCTTTTTTCAATTTTGAGAACAATTGAGCACTGTAAAGATTACCCAACATATATGAAGGAAAATAACCAAATTGTCCATTTGACCAATGAACATCTTGCAAAACACCTACTGCGTCGTTTGCCGGCACAATACCTAAATATTCTTTCATTTTATCGTTCCATACCGTTGGAAGTTCATTTACTTTTATTCTATCGTTTATCAGTGCTTCTTCGATTTCAAATCTCAGCATAATATGAAAGTTGTAAGTTACTTCATCTGCCTCAGTTCTGATGAAATCTTTTTTAACTATATTAACACCTTTATACAGCTCATCACTACTTATTCCTTCAAAAGATGGGAAAATATCTTTTAACTTTTTAGAAAAGAAAACCCAAAAATGAGGCCCTCTTCCTATAATATTTTCCCAAAATCTTGATTGGGATTCATGCACAGCCATAGAAGCACCTTCATCCAAAGGAGTCTCTGAAAATTCCTCAGGGATATGAAGTTCGTATAAAGCATGTCCACCTTCGTGCATAGTTGAAAATAAAGAATATCTCAAATCTTTGTTGTTGTATCTTGTTGTAATTCTTACGTCTTTTGGACCAATTTTTGTTGTGAAAGGGTGAGCAGACATGTCCATACGTCCAGAATCGAAATCGAAATTCATAAATTTTAACGCTTCCAGGGATAACTCTTTTTGCTTATTTACGTCGAAATCTCCTTCAAAGAAATCGTATCTTGGTTCTTTTCCCTTTTCTAAAAGCTCTTTCAGAAAAGGTAGTAGATACTCTTTTAAATAATTTATTGTACCTTTCACCGTTTCTGTTTTCATTCCAGGTTCGAATAAGTCTAAAAGAGCATCGTATCTATTTTTTTCATATCCCAAAGCCTCTGCTTGCTCTTTTTCTAAAGATACGACTTCTTGCAAATAAGGCTCAAATAAAGAAAAGTTATTTTCCTCCCTGGCTTTTTTCCAAAAATGACCTGCTTTTGAAGTCGTTTCGGCTAATTTTCTGACAAGCTGTGGAGGTAACTTTTTAAACTTATCGAAATCTTTCTTGGTTACTCTTACCATTGCTTGATCAATTTCACTCAATTCATCATAATTTTCCTTCTTTGAAAAATAATCCAAAAATTCACCCATCTGATCAGAAACAGACATTCTAAAAAGTGCCTCCATAAGTTCTCCCAAAGCTTTAGAACGATACTCAAAAGCATTGTTGGGAGCGTTAGTTTCTAAATCCCAGTGCATGAGTGCGATAGCCTGACTGTATCTTGAAATCTTGGCTTGAAACTCTTTAAATTCTTCCAATTTAGACATCTTTTTACCCCCTCTTACATAAATTTTTTCACTCTTTAGATATTCTAAAACTTGTTATAGCGCCCCTTTGCCCCGCTCCCCACCCTTAAGGATAAAGGAGTAACACAAATTTTGTTAGTTATCCTTATTATATCAGATTTCTTGAACTATCACAAAGTTTGCTGTATAATATTGTAACGACAACATAATTATACAAGAAACAAGATTTTCAAAATATAATCCATGGGGGTATATATGAAATATCTACTTACTTTAATTTCAGGTGTTTTAACCGGTTTGGCTATGCCGGGTAATTTATTTTCTTTTTTCATCTGGTTTTCATTGGTTTTCTTTCTTAGAAACATAGCCAGATCAAAAACTCATTATGAAAGATTACTTCATACGATAATATATTCCTCTTCCATGCTTGTAACTACTCTTTGGTGGCTGCTTCCTACTTTGTCTAAAAATATACCCCAAATTTTAAAAAATTATTCTTCAATAGTAGGTTTTTTTGGATACGTTGGAATGATAATACTTTTAATGATACCTTACCTCATCATTTGGCTGTTATCAGAACTTTACCATCGAAAAGATAGGCAATACAATTATCTTTCTTTGGTTTTTTTCTATTCTTTTGCCTACACTGTTGCGGAAATTTTGAGGGGTTTTGGAGATTTGGCTTTTATGGGAGGAAATTTATCCTACGCCCTTTACGATCATACAGGGATAATACAAATTGCCTCAATTATAGGGTCTTTTGGTCTAACTTTTATCATAGTTTTTGTCAATGCCCTGATTGCTTTCGATAATTCACGTGATAAGGTATTTAAAATTCTTGCTATATTTACTACTATATACATTTCTAACTTTGCTATAGTGAGGTATCTACCTCCCATTAATGGCACAAACGATTCCATAAAAGTTGGAGTCGTTCAAACGAATGTTCCTCAAGAGATAAAATACTCCTCAAATCCAATACAAGATTATTCAACTTTTTCTAAGAATATCGAAGAATTTAAAAATAGGGATGTGGATGTAGTAGTTTTTCCAGAATCAACTTTTCTTGAAGACATCTCAAAATCAGAAATAGAAAGTCAAATGGTAAGAGACATTCAAAACTTATACAAACCTGTAATATTAGGACACCCAAGGATAGGAAACGATAACCATTTTAACTCTGCCTGGGTGTATAACCCACATGGGAGTATTGAGGGTATCTACGATAAGGTTAAATTAACACCATTTGCCGAATTTTTACCGTATGAAACTATATTTGGAAACTTTGATGTTTTTAGATTATTAAACTATTATACCCCTGGGGAAGATTACCTAACCTTTTCATTGAACGAAACTGATATTGGAGTACAAATATGTTTTGAAACCTATTTCCCGGAAGTCGCAATTAATCAAGCTAAGAATGGAGCAAATTTATTGATTGCAATATCTAACGACGGTTGGTTTAATTCGAAAACAGGCCTGTTTCAACACTTCAGTCAGGGCGTTTTTAGAGCAGTAGAAACGAGAAGAGATTTCATCCAGGTTTCAAATACAGGCTTAACCGGCTCAATCGACAAATATGGAAGAATTACCAACATATTTGAATCCAAAGAAGAAAAAACGGGAATCTTTTTTGTCAATCCAAACGATAACATCTCTTTTTATTCTAAGGCTTCAGATATATTAAAAATCTTATTTTTTATCGGAGCTCTTCTGCTTGCAATTCTTTAAATTCAGTATCCAAATTCTAAATCAATTAAGTCTTTTGCCGTACCATCTTTTAGAAAACTTTTTATATTTTCTACAGTTTCATCGATACTGTACTTTGTAGCTTCAGTGTTATAGCCTCCAACATGTGGAGACAAAACAACGTTATCAAAGGTATGAACTGGGTAATTAGCTGGCAAGATCGATGGCTTTTCTTTGGAAGGATAATTGTACCAAACATCTATAGCGGCTCCAGCTAATTTTTTAGATTTCAAAGCCTCGTATAGTGCCTTTTGATCTATAACATCACCTCTTCCAACATTTATTATGTATTTGCCAGTCATCTTATTAAACACCTTTTCGTCGATAAGACCTTTTGTATATTTCGTCAAGGGCAAAGTTACGAATACAATTTCACTTTTTTCTATTACATAATCTAAATTGGAACTAATCTCATCCACATTTTCAATATCTATATTTGCGTTTCTTTTATAACCAACAATTTTACAGTCAAAGGTTTTAAGCATTTGTGCAAGATTTTTTCCTATATTGCCTAACCCCAATATTGCACAACTTTTGTTCTGAATAGATACCCATGAATCTTTAACGCTTTCTCCGGCACTAAATCCATGCCAAATTCCTTCTTTTAAATCGTTATGATAAGGTACAATTTTTCCAAGAAGAGCTAAAGCAAGAGTAAAAGCCCTTTCTGCAACTATTCTCGCATTACCATGACTATTTGCAACGCTAATGCCTTTTTCTTTAAGTATTTCTAAAGGTAATTGGTTCACTCCAGCATAGGGAACAAAAATTATTTTCAAATTCTTTGATTTTCCCAAGACGTTCTCGTCCAAGTCTCCACCAAACACTATTGCATCTGCAACTTCCATTGCATCTTCAATATTGCTGATTTCATCACTATCTAAAAATTCATCGTTGGGAAATAATTTCTTCAATTCACTAATTTTTTCTCTCCAATACGAGTTTAACTTGTTCATAAACAATACTTTCAATTTTTTTAATACCCCCTCAAAGTGATTAATTTTACTATCTTTAGCGCCCCTTCGCCCCG